>CASEGD010000058.1 GCA_949287345.1 uncultured Phascolarctobacterium sp.
CCTCCGGCACAATAAACTCGCGGCGCGCCCAAAAGCCCTGAATGTTAACAGGGTGCAGCATAATCAGGCTGCCGCAGATATCCTTTGGGTCAAGTTCGCACCCCAGCTCCATGGCAGCGGCAATGCCGGGGTATTCGCCGCCGTGGATGCCCGCCGTTACCAACAGCGTTGCTCCGTCACGTGCGCCGTTGATGATTGTTAAGGGAATTTCTATATCCGTACCGGGAACGGGCAGCATCGTGCGCAGCTTGGCGCCGCGTTCAACCGTCAGCCCGCACACAGTTAAAGTATCGCTCACAAAATCAGCTCCTTTGGAAAAATGTTTAAACTTTCCTGCTTATTATACATTATTTTAGTACTTATTGCAAATAGATATTATTTAAAATATCTTTGCTAATAAAATATAATACCCATACGGGTATGGTGTATATAATGGTTCTGTTATAAAATAAGCACCTAGTAAGCACCAAAGCAAATAAAAAAGCCGCTTCTCAAATCCGGAAAGCGGCATAAATATGGAGCGGGTGACGAGACTCGAACTCGCGACACATAGCTTGGGAATTTTCAATATGAAAGAATTATATAATTTATGAGTAATATTTTTCCTTTTTATTATAAAAATATCAGTTTAAACCGTAATTTGTGTAAACTTTTTATTATGTTTCAAAGCAGTTAAATTAGAATTAGTCACTATTTTGTCTTACTATTTGTTTATAATTTCATATGTTTTCAACAATTCAAATTCGTTAATATTTTAAAAGTTTGTGCATTTCATAGCATAAACTTTGTTTTTTTTAGAGTTTGTGCTATAATTTACATAAGGCAGGTGTAAAAAATGATTAGCAACCAAATTTTAAAATCAAGAAACGGTTATTTAAATAAATTGATCGCTTTTAAAGATACAGAGCCTGTAAAAATAATTACCGGCATCCGCCGCTGTGGTAAATCCAGTTTGCTAAAGCTGATGATTAAATATTTACAGGAACAAGGCGTTGCAGATAACCAAATACTGTCCATGAATTTTGAATCTATGGCTTTTAGGAATATGACAGAGCAGGAATTTTACAGTTATGTTAAAGAGCATATCAATACAGAAAAACGCTCGTATCTCTTTTTTGATGAACTTCAGCGCATAGAAGGTTGGGAAGATGCTGTTAATTCTTTCCGTGTTGATTTTGACTGCGATATTTATATAACCGGTTCTAATGCCTATTTGCTCTCGTCAGAATATGCCACCTATCTTTCCGGACGCAGCGTTGAAATTAAAATGCTGCCGCTCTCTTTTGCAGAATTTCTTGATTTTCACGGGTTTAAGATAGAAGAAGCTACCGGTGCCTTTGGCGGCAAACGTAAAATTATTAAAGACAAAAACGGTATTAGCTATGAACCGGCAGAAGCCTTTAATGCTTACTTGCTTTTTGGCGGTATGCCTGGCATTGCCGATATAGGTCTTGAAATGGACAAAGCTATGGCACTATTGGACGGAATTTATTCAACAGTAGTAATAAGAGATATACTGGAAAGGGAAAAGCGTAGGGGGCAAAAACGTATTACTGATGCTGCTTTGTTACGTAAAATAATCCTTTTCCTTGCAGATAATATTGGCAGCAGTATTTCTGCTACATCAATGGCAGGTACGCTTAGCAATGAAGGATTAATAGATACAGAAACACGTAAAGGCAAACCCAGTACACACACTGTCCAGTCTTATGTAAACACTTTAACTGAAAGTTACTTTTTTTATGAAATTAAACGATTTGATATAAAAGGCAAAGAATTTTTAAGAACACTTGGCAAGTATTATATTGTCGATACCGGGCTTAGAACCTATTTGCTTGGCAACCGCGACCGTGATAGAGGACACATTTTAGAAAATGTTATTTACCTTGAACTTTTACGGCGTGGTTACGATTTAGCCGTTGGCAAGGTTGATAATACCGAAGTTGATTTTATAGCAACAAAATATAACGAAAAATTGTATATTCAGGTAACGGAAAGCTTGCAAGGAGAAGAAGTACGCAAGCGTGAATTAGCACCGTTAGAGAAAATACGCGATAATTACGAAAAGATTGTGCTATCTATGGATTTAAACAATAACGCTAATTATAATGGCATTAAATCATTAAATATAATTGATTGGCTGTTAGAAAATAATTAACATTTTTTATTTATACTAAAACCGCGAAGTTTAAGTTGCTTCGCGGTTTTCTATATACAAAAAGGCTGTGAAATTAATCACAGCCGTGTGCTTTGGAGCGGGTGACGAGACTCGAACTCGCGACACATAGCTTGGGAAGCTATTGTTCTACCACTGAACTACACCCGCATATTAAATTGCAGTAATAATTATCCGCATATTAAATTGCAGTAATAATTATAGCACAGCCCGTCTATCTTGGCAAGGAAGAAGGGCTGCGCTTTTCACTTTTTACCCTTTACTTTCATTTCCATCTGGCGTTTAGAGCGGCGGTATTGCAGCATGAAGCGGCGTACTTTAATGACGCGGAACAGGCTTGATACCAGCATCACGCCGATGGCGATGGCGACGGAGTCCGTCATGGCCGTCAGTAAAATGGAAGTGCCGTTGTTATAATCGTTGTTGATAATGGCGAACATGCCCTGATAAATGCCGAGCCCCGGCACCAGCGGCACAATGCCTGGGATAACAAACACCGTTACCGGCTGCTTGAAGATGCGCGAGCTTAATTCGCTGGCCAGAGCCAGAGAAATTGTCGCCGTAAAATTGGACACGAACGAGGTATAGCCAAGTTCATGCCGCAGGTAGATGAACACTACCCAACCGATAGCCCCGATAACGCCGTCGATAAGCACGACTTTTTTCGGCGCCTGAAACAAAATGGCAAACGCCATGGTTGCAAGGGAGGCGAAGAAAAAGGCGGTAATCATTTCCATAAATCCCACCCCCAGATGAACCACACGCGCAGCACAAACGCGATGCCGATGGCGATTGACGACGCAAACAGCAGCGCTTCCGCGATACGTGAGTTGCCGCTCATCAAATTGCCTGCCATGTAGTCACGCAGCCCGTTGCAGAACGGCACGCCCGGTACGAAAGGCATCAGCGCGCCTACGATGATTTTTTCCATCGTGCACTGCACGCTCATAGCGCAGCAAAACAGCGCAACTGCGCCGATAGCCACGCCAGCGATGGCGTTTTCCCAAAAGGCGCTGGGGTGGTAGCCTGCAATTTGCTTAAGCACCACCATTGCCATGCCGCCCGTTACAAAGGCCGCAATAAAGTCGTGGCTGTTGCCGCCCAGCATGGCCGCAAACGCCGCCGAGCCGATGCCGGAAGCAAGGCACACAGCCCATTTGCCGTAAGGCGCAGGCTGCCGCCATTTTTTCTCCAGCCACGCGCAGGTTTCTTCGTAACTTTTATCCCACTTGTGGAAGTTATAGGACATGGTGTTCATTTCGCTGATGAGGCTTAAATTGGTGCTGCGGTAGCCAATGCGGCTTACGCGGATAAAGCTGTCGGTGTCCTCATTGCCCAAAATGATAACGGTCGGCGTTACAAACGGGTCAACCTCGTAGCCGTGGACAAGGCAGCAGCGCGAAATGGTGTCCTCAACGCGGTAGGTTTCCGCGCCGCTTTTCAGCAGTATTTTGCCGATTTTAACGGCGATGTTGATGGTCTGGTCGCGCGTAAAATCAGTTTTAGCCATTTGCTTCACCGCCCTGCGCGGCAAACAGCGCCGCCACCGCCGCCTTAAACGCATTGGCGCCGCCCATGGAAGGGTGCGGCACGCAGTCGCACGCTACGTCATATTTGCCCAGCGTCTGCTGAGATTTGCGCCCGATGGCGACTACCTTCATGCCGGGGACGAGCTGCATCAGCATCCTTGCGTACTCAATGCCAACGTCCAGCTCCTCGCCGGTAGGCGTGCGGTTGCTTAAAATATTGCCTTCTTTATAAGGATGGAACGGAAAAATGTTCCACAAAACCGTGTCATAAGGCGAAAGCCCGTGCCGCGCAATTGTGTTCCACATCACCGTCGCCGTCGGCTCGTTAAAGCCGTACAGCTTCTGCGTGCGGTTCAGGCGCGCGCTGTTGGGGTTGCTGGTACGTTTGTAATCCCAGTCGCCCAGCACGGCCTGCGGGTTTACGTCCGGGTGGCAGCCCAGCAAAATGCGCTCGCTCGTCATGGCCATGCCGCTGAAATGCCCGCCCTGGTAGCCCAGCCCTTCGGCGATGAACAAAAAGTGCGCGCTTTTGCGCAGCTCAAGGTAACGCTGTAAATTCGCCGCGCGGATAACAGGTGCTTCCGGCCCGATGTCGCACTCGGGGTTGTAATCCTGCCACGGGTTGAACACCGAAGGCTTGTTATATGATTGTAGCTTTTTGATAAAATCTGCTGCCGTCACAAGTTTTCTCCATTAAAGTTTTACGTCAATCTGTGCCGATACGCCAACACCCTGCACGCGGTTAACGTCGGTAATGTCTACCTTGTCAATCGGTATCAGCGCTTTGGCGCGGAAGCTGCCGAAAAACGAGGCTTCAATCAAAAGGGCTGCCTTGCATTTTTCAACCTGTGCGTGCGGTCCGCTGACCTGTGCCGCACCGGCGTAGCTGCCGTCGCCGACGGTAATTACCGGCACAACCTTGGTGGCGTAATCGCTGCTGACAGCGTATTTGCCCGTTAAGGTGTTGATGGCGCTGTTAAGCTGGTCGTCAAACTGGTTAACCAAAACGCCGATAGCGCCGCCTTTTAACACCGTGCCCAAAATGCCTGCCTGTACCGGCGCGGTGCTGCTGCCAAGCACAAAGCCGCAAACCAGCGCCATAGCTATATATTTTTTGCCCTGCATAGTAAAACCTCCTTTAAAAACTTACAGTATTATTATCTTCGCCATTTTTTTATAAACGCCTGCTTATTGTAAAACTTTTTGGCGCATATTTACACGCCGCCGGTTTTGTCGTACCATAAGAGTATAGCATTAAAAAGGAGCTGAAACAAATGGAATTTTTTCAATATTTGGCACCGACAAAAGTAATTTTCGGCCGCGGCACGGAAGCGCGCGTGGGCGAATTGTGCAAAGAACAGGGCGCTAAAAAAGTGCTCATCCATTACGGCGGGCACAGCGCTAAAAAAGCGGTTTGCTTGATAAAATCTGCGCGTCGCTGGATGCTGCGGGCATCAGCCACGTTGAACTGGGCGGCGTTGTGCCGAACCCGCGCTTAAGTAAAGTTTACGAAGGCATTGAGCTTGGCAAAAAAGAGGGCGTCGATTTTATTTTAGCAGTTGGCGGCGGCAGCGTTATCGACAGCGCCAAAGCTATAGGCTACGGCCTGACCAACGAGGGCGACGTGTGGGATTATTACACCGGCAAAACTCCGGCGGCGTGCCTGCCCATCGGCACGGTGCTGACCATTGCCGCTGCGGGCAGCGAGATGAGCAACGCCAGCATTATCACCAACGAAGACGGCTGGCTGAAACGCGGCGCTTATTCGCCGTATGCGTACTGCAAATTTGCCGTTATGAACCCGGAACTGACTTACACCCTGCCTGCATACCAGACGGCGAGCGGCTGCACGGATATTATTGTTCACAGCCTTGAACGCTTTTTTGTTAAACCCAATGTTAAGCAGCTTAATTTAACGGACGGCATTGCCGAAACGCTGATTAAAAATGTTATGCGCAATGTAAAAATCGCGCTTAAAAATCCGTCGGACTATGACGCGCGTGCGGAAATTATGTGGAGCGGCACTTTATCCCACAACGATATCACCGGCGACCGCACTTTGGGCGACTGGGCCTGCCATCAGCTGGAACACGAACTTGGCGGCATGTTTGATATCGCGCACGGCGCAGGTTTGGCGGCAGTTTGGGGCAGCTGGGCGCGCTATGTAATGCCCGCCAACCCGGCACGTTTTGCGCAGCTGGCGGTTAATGTGTTCGGCATTCCTTACACCGCAGGCGACGAAGAAAAAATTGCGCTGGAAGGCATTGAAACAATGGAAGCCTTCTTCCGCAGCATCGGCATGCCGACGAAAATCAGCGACATGGATATCCACCTGACCGACGAGCAGATTAAAGAGCTGGCCTATAAATGCAGCTTTAAAAATACCCGCACCATCGGCGGCTTTAAGGCGCTGAATATTAACGACATGGAAGCAATCTACCGCATGGCGAAATGATGAAAAAGTTGTTACTGACGGGCTTTGACCCGTTTGCGCATTACAACATCAACCCGTCGTGGGAAGCGGTGCGTACATTGCCGGATAACATCGGCAGCTTTGCCGTAACCAGATTGATGCTGCCCAATATTTACGAAACGGCGGGGCGTTTGCTTATTGAAGAAGCGGAGCGCATAAAGCCGGACGTTATTTTAATGACTGGCATGGACAGCGGCAGCACCCGCTTGCATGCGGACTGCATTGCCGTTAATCTGCGCGACGCACTGCTGGAGGACAATAAAGGCTTAATGCCCTGGGGCGAACCGGTCGTGCCCGGCGCACCGGCGGCATATTTTGCCACCATACCCGTGCACAAGCTGGTACCGCGCCTGCAAAAAGCGGGCTGCCCCGTGCATTTGGGGTACTGCACCGGCGGCTATGTGTGCAACGATATTTTTTACATGGCATTGCACCATTTCAGCGGTACCAATGTCAAAACAGGTTTTGTGCATGTACCGCTGCTTCCGCAGATGGTGTTTGACGAAAGCCTTGCCTTGCCGCTTGATGAAACGGTTAAAATTTTACGGCAGATTATTGAAACGCTGTCGGATTTACTGACGGAGGAAGAAGATGCTTGACGCTATCGCCGCAAGGCGCAGCATACGCAAATTTAAAAGTACGGAAGTGCCGCGCGATATTATTGAAGAAGTTTTGCGGGCGGGGATGCTTGCACCGTCCTCCAAAAACAGGCAGCCGTGGCAGTTTGTGGTAACAACCGGTGCGGCAAAGGCCGAAGCACTGGCGGCAATGGAACGCGGCTTGCAGCGTGAGGCACAGCAGCCGCTGCTGCCCGAAAGCGCGCAGTATATTGCAGGTGCGCACAACACGCTTGCCATTATGCGGCAGGCGCCCGTGGTAATTTTTGTTGTTAACCCGCTGGGGCTGGATTTAATGACACCGCAGAACGCAGAAAACCGCGTGTTTGAAATATGCAACGCCCAATCCGTCGGCGCTGCTGTGGAAAATATGTCGCTGGCGGCGGTGGAGCACGGGCTTGGCAGTTTGTGGATTTGCGATATTTACTTTGCTTACCGCGAGCTGTGCGAATGGCTTAACTGCGGCGGTGAACTGTTTGCCGCCTTTGCTGTGGGCTACCCCGATGAAGCGCCTGCGCCGCGCCCGCGTAAACCGTGGGGCGACACCGTTATCTGGCGCGAATAAAAAACAAAGGACGATGAGCTTTTAAAGCTTACCGTCCTTTTTGTTTACATTTTTTGCGCTATCAAAATATCCATGCAGTGCTGGTGCGGCACGCCGCCGCTGTTACAATCAAAAATCACCTGCTCACAGCGGTGAAACTTCCAATCGCTGAACAGCGTAAACAGCTCGCCGCTTTGCCAGTAGACGCCGTCAATTTCTTCATCCGGCGGCATTTTAATAAACGGCTTGTCTACAAATACGTTCAGCGTGCACAGGCTGCCGCGCGGCATTTTGCTCTGGTATGCCGCTATAATGTTGAGGCGCTTTTGTGGCGGCAGGTAATGCAGTACGCCGCTGGCAAATAAAATGTCAAACTCCTCCGTGGGCGCATAGCTCAGCATATCGGCGCGGAAAAATTCAGCATTTAATCCGGCTTTGGCCGTAAAATTTTTAGCTTTGGCAATGCCGCTCGCGGCGATGTCAAAACCGGTTGTTAAATAGCCGCAGCGCGCCAAAAACAGCATATCCTTGCCTTCGCCGCAGCCGATGTCAAGCACTTTCAGCGGACGCGTCGGCGGCAGCAGCCGTAAAATATCGTAGCACATTTCGTTTGGCTCGCCGCCCCAGTATAATTCCTGCGTGCGGTAGCGTTCTTCGTAAATTGTGGCGGGTGCTGCGCCCTCGTAGCCTAACAGGCTGTCGGCAGATGTGCCGAGCTGCGACGCAAGAGCGGGCAGCAGCTTGATATCCGGCAATGTTTCGCCGCGTTCCCATTTGCTCACCGCCTGAAAGCTGACCTTTAATTTTGCTGCCAGCTGCTCCTGCGTCAACCCCAGGGCTTTGCGGCGGTTCAGTAAATTTTGCCCAAAAATATTCTGCATATTATCACCTGTTGTTATTGTAAAATAATCGCGCCGCCGCGTAAATAACCGCGCGGGCGAAAGCGGCATAATTTTCAAACAGCGGGCGAGTTAAAAACAAAGCCGCAGGCTGATAACGGATTGCGGCTTTAGTAATAAATATGTATTTAGTTCTTTTTCGTTGTTAATGCGGCACGCTGCCCTGCGGCATAAGCTAAAACATTGGATACGTATTGATTTAAACTTAAACCTTCGCTTTTAGATTGCTCGGTAATGATTTTATGTAAGGTTTTTGGTATGCGTACCATAAATCTGCCGCTGTAAGCAGTGTCAGCAGGTTCGGGAATAGCCAGATTATTTTCCAGCATGTAAGTAAACCATTCTTTTTTTGCTTCTTCAAGATTGTTATATGCTTTTTCTACAGTTTCGCCGTCGCTCATGCAGCCTTTTAACATCGGCACTTCAATTAAAAAGCCGCCGCCATCGGCTTCGTCAATTTTTGTTATCTGTGACGGATAATTTAGACTCATATAGTGCTGTAATTTTTCGGTAAAATTTTTCATTTTCATTCACCCCGCAACAATGATATTATATTTGATATCATTATAGTATCATATTTGGTGACAAAAGGCAAATTTTAAGCACTATTGCTGTAAATGATTTGCTTTTTTCTTTCATCAATAAAGCGATTTATAATAACCTTGTATTATGCTATAATTATAATAATAAGGCAAAATTTTTACAGACAAAGTTCTGCTTAATATGCGCAAAGGAGGGGCAGTTTATGAATCCCTTTTCCAAAAAAGATATGAGTGAAGAAGACATCAAACGCCGTTATATAACTCGTTATATAACTCCGGCAATAGAAGCCAAGTGGGATGCGGAAAGCATTACCATGGAAACGCAAATTACCGACGGTCAGTACAATTTAAAAGGCAACATTGTCAACCGCGGCTCTGCCAAACGGGCAGATTACCTGCTGTATATTAATGCCAATAATCCCATTGCCGTTGTCGAAGCCAAAGACAACAAAAAGGGAATTTCTTACGGCTTGCAGCAGGCGATGGCGTATGCCAAAATGCTGGACGTACCCTTTGCGTACAGCTCTAACGGTGATGGCTTTGCCGAGCATGACTTTTCAACAGGAAAAGAGCGCATATTAAAATTAAACGAATTTCCCAGCCGTGCAGAACTGATTGCCAGATATAAACAGGGGCGCGGTTTAAATGCCGAGCAGGAAACATTGATAAACCAGCCCTATTATACCAGCCAGACTACTTACCCGCCGCGTTATTATCAACGCATTGCCGTTAACCGTACTTTGGACGCTATTGCCAAAGGGCAAAACCGTATTTTGTTGGTTATGGCAACCGGCACGGGTAAAACTTATACGGCGTTCCAAATTGTTTACCGCCTGCTTAAAAGCAAATTAAAACGCAAAATTTTATACCTTGCCGACCGCAATATTCTTGTTGACCAGTCCATTCAGCAGGATTTTGCGCCGCTGAAAAGCGTTATCCATAAAATCAATGTCGCCAAAGATGATAAAACAACCATAACATCTCATCAGGTTTATTTTTCGCTTTATCAACAGCTGGTTGGCGATAATGACGAAGAACATTTCCGCAAACTGTTTACGCCCGATTTCTTTGATTTAATCATTGTTGACGAATGTCACCGCGGCTCTGCCAAGGAAGAAAGCCGCTGGCGCAAAATTTTGGAATATTTTAGCTCTGCCACGCAGATAGGCATGACGGCAACGCCCAAAGAAACTAAATATGTTTCCAATTTAAGCTACTTTGGCGAACCGGTTTATACCTACAGCCTGAAGGAAGGTATCGAAGACGGCTTCCTTGCTCCGTTTAAGGTTATCAACATTACTACCAACATTGGCGATGGCTGGCGTCCGTTCAAAGGGCAAAAAGATATTTTCGGCAACGAGATAGAAGACCGCATTTATAACAACAGTGATTACGATTACAACATT
>CASEGD010000059.1 GCA_949287345.1 uncultured Phascolarctobacterium sp.
AATCAAAAAGAAGTTACGAAGTATGACGCTCGGCAACACGCGGCATCGGATTTTAGCAAGATTTTCTAAGAAAAACGGCAAAAATCAGGTGTTTGAGCGAAGCGAGTTCCGCCAATTTTTGCCGTTTTTAGACAAACATGCTTGCGTTAAGAAATCCGCCTAGCCGCGGAACTTTCTTGCTTCTTCTTTAGTTATAAAGAAGAAGGATGAGTGAGAAAATAAAAAATTAGAAATAATACAGTAACTACAAAGCCGCCATCAAAATAAAAAGAAGAAAAAATAACCGATCTTACTAAACGCAAGACCGGTTATTTTTTATCTGCGTAAGCGGAAACAACATAATGTGAAATATCTTTGTCAACGGATAATAAATATTGACAAAGAATAGGCGATTTTATATAATTATTTTGAAAAATTAGCTTGTATAGCGTATTGCCGTGAGGTAATACCGGAAGGAGGAGCTTATGTTAACCAACAGCGAACTGACCGCCATCCTGCGCGAGAACGGCTTTAAGGTTACGCCTCAGCGCCTTGCTGTGTACGAAACCCTTGCCGCTACGCATGAACATCCCAGCGCCGAGATGCTGTACAAAACGCTGCGCCCCAAATATCCTTCTATGAGTTTTGCTACCGTATATAAAACCGTAGAGATTTTGAACAGGCTGCATGTTATCCAGATTCTTAATACCGGTGAAGACAGCTTCCGTTATGATGCGGATATCAGCGAGCACCATCATGTGCAGTGCACCTGCTGCGGCAAGGTTGAAGATTTGTTTGGCGTTGACGACAGCGGCATTATGGCGCAGGCCGAAAAACAAAGCGGCTACAAATTGAGCGGGCACCAGTTTTATTTTTACGGTATCTGCGAAGACTGCCGCAAAAAACACTGAGCGTTTAAAAGCAGGGGACCCTTTGGGGTCCCGTTTGTTTTTTACGGCGGCGGTGCCTTATAAAGTTTTATAAAAATTTACTTTTTTATCAACCCTGAACGCGTAACATTTGCTATAATGATATAGTACAGATTTAAAATTGGGAGGAAGTACCATGGAACTTGCCCGTATTATTGAACATACATTATTAAAACCGGAAGCAACCGTGAAAGACATTATGCAGCTTTGCAACGAAGCGATGGAGCACAAGCTGTATGCCGTGTGCGTTAACCCGTGCTATGTGCCGCTGGCAAAACATTTGCTGCAGGGCAGCGATGTAAAGGTTGTTACGGTGGTTGGTTTTCCGCTGGGCGCGACATTCAGCTGCGTTAAGGCGCTGGAAGCCAAAACGGCGATGGAGGAACACGCCGACGAAATTGATATGGTGATGAATGTATCCGCCTTTAAAACGGGCGATTATGCCGCTGTGACGGAGGACATCCGCCGTGTGGTTGAGGCCGCAGCGCCCTGCCCGGTAAAGGTTATTATTGAAGCCGCTTATTTAACGCCGCGTGAAAAACGCACGGCCTGCCGGATTATCTCCGACGGCGGCGCGAAGTTTGTAAAAACTGCCACCGGTTTTGGCAAGGGCGGCGCAACTGTTGAAGATGTTAAGCTGCTGCGCGAGGAAGCCGACAAGTACGGCCTGAAGGTTAAGGCTGCCGGCGGTATCCGCGACGCTGCAACCGCACGCGCGATGGTTGAGGCAGGCGCCGACCGCATCGGTACCAGCGCCGGTGCAGCCATTGCCGCAGGTGAAGCATGACGGGCGAATTTAAAATCTCCGTTCTGGCCAGCGGCAGTAAGGGCAATGCCACCGTTATCAGCGCGGGCGGCAAAAATATTTTGATTGACGCCGGTATCAGCTGCCGCCAGCTTGTGCAGCGCCTGCGCGAAGCCGGTTTGCAGCCGGAGGACTTGGACGCCGTGCTTTTAACGCACGAGCACCGCGACCACGTCAACGGGCTGCCGGTGTTCAGCCGCAACTATCATCTGCCGGTGTTTGCCAACGAGGCTACCTGGCGCTATATCCCCCAAAGGGGAGAACTGGAGCGCGCAAGCTGCCGTTTAATGCCGAAGCTGCTGGAAACGGACGGGCTGAAAATTACAAGCTTTGCCGTGCCGCACGACGCCGCCAGCACCGTCGGTTATGTGTTTACCTGCGCCGGTGCGCGCTGCGTGTACCTGACGGACGTGGGCTTTATTACGGAAGAAATTAAGGAAAACGTGGCGGGCGCGGACACTTTGGTGTTAGAAGCCAACCATGACGAAGAAATGCTTAAAAAAGGCACGTACCCTTACGCGTTAAAGCAGCGCATTTTAGGCACGCGCGGGCATTTGTCCAACAATGCCGCGGGGTGGCTGCTTTCGCAGATGGAGCGCTTGCCGGGCGAGGTTTTTTTGGCGCATTTAAGCCAGGAGAACAACACGCCGCAGCTGGCGCTGAAAACCGTGCGCGGCATTCTGGACGCGAAGGAATTGGACGAAGATACGCAGATTTATGTGACTTCGCAGGACAATATAGTAAAAAATTTTTGAGGGGTGTAAAAATGCAAAAGACGATATTAAAAAAATCACTTAATTTGGTTATGTGCGGTATTTTAAGCACCGCAGTGCTTTTGGGCGGCTGCGGCGTTGGCAATACCGCCGAAAAACAAAAAGAAGCGGCGCCTGCCGCGAAGCAGGAAGTAAGGCTTTCCGACGCGCGCAATACGCCGGTAGTTGTGGCGGCGCAAAAAGTTGGCCCGGCCGTTGTCGGCATTACCAACAAGGCTTATGTGCGCGACTTTTTTAACCGCGTGCAGCTGACGGAGCGCGGCACGGGCAGCGGCGTTATTTACGACAAGAGCGGCCTGATTGCCACAAACAACCATGTGGTTGAAGGCGCGCAGGAAATTATTGTAAGCCTGACGGACGGGCGCAGCGTTAAAGGCAAGGTGCTTGGCGCTGATGCGGCGACCGACCTGGCTGTTGTAAAAATTGATGTGGACGGCGATTTGCCGGTTGCTGATTTTGGCGATTCCTCCACCTTGCAGGTGGGCGAACCTGCCATTGCTATCGGCAACCCGCTGGGACTTGAGTTCCGCGGCAGCGTGACGGTGGGCGTTATCAGTGCGCTGAACCGTTCCATCGAGCTGGGCGACCGCAAATTTACGCTGATTCAGACCGACGCGGCGATTAACCCCGGTAACTCCGGCGGCGCGCTCGTCAATGCGGACGGTGAAGTTGTGGGTATTAACTCCGCCAAAGTAGCCGTCAGCGGCGTTGAAGGCATCGGCTTTGCCATTCCGGTCAACTCTGCCAAACCCATTCTGGACGAGCTTGCCAACCACGGGCGCATTGCCCGCCCGTACATCGGCGCAAGCCTGATTGATAAGGATATCAGCGCGCGCTATGGCTTTGACCTTGATTTGCACGGCGGCATTTTTGTAATGAAAATTGTTACCAACGGCCCGGTTTATAACGCAGGCATGCGCCCCGGCGATATTATCCTGACGTTTGACGGCGCGAAGGTGGAAACCGTGCCCGAACTGCGTGCGAAACTGGCCGAGAAGAAAGTCGGCGACGTGGTGACGATTGTGGTGCTGCGCGCAGGCATTGAACGCAGCCTGCAGGTAACTTTGCAGGAAATGCCGCAGGAGAACTGAGATGAAAATCAGCATCGTCTGCGTCGGCAAGATTAAGGAAAAATACCTGACCGAAGGCATTGCCGAATTTACCAAACGCCTGACGCCGTACTGCAAGCTGGAAACCATCGCCATCGGCGAAGAAAAAATGCCGGACAGCCCATCGCCCGCCGAAAAAGAGCAGGTGCTGGCGAAGGAAACGGAGCGTTTGCTGAACGCGATACCGCAAAACGCGCATGTGGTGCTGCTGGACTTGCAGGGCAAGGAAGTAACTTCGCCCCAGCTGGCGGATTTATTTGACGAGTGGGCGCTGGCGGGCAAAAGCCATATCGCCTTTGTTATCGGCGGCGCGTTTGGCTACACCGACGCTTTGCGTAAGCGCGCCGATATGCGCTGGAGCTTTTCCAAACTGACCTTTACACACCAGATGATACGGCTTTTATTAGTTGAACAAATCTATCGTGCATTTAAAATAAGCCGTGGAGAAAAATACCATTGGTGAAACAAAAAAGAGCAACGAAAGTTGCTCTTTTTTTATGCTTTTTTATATTTTGCGTTTCAGTACACCAACATCCCGATAATGCCGCTGATGAGCATTAAGCTGATGGCGCCGACTTTGCGGTAGTAGTGCAGGTAAAACAGCAGCAGCAGCACAGGTATGCCGATGGGGTTGAAGGTGCTGCTTTCGGCAGCGGTGTTTTCAATCGGGAACAGAGTGATGTTTAAAAAGAAGATAACAGCGGTAATCATAAAGGCGATAACCGCGGGGCGGATGCCGCACAGTGCCTGCTGTACCAGCGTAGATTTGCTGAATTTTTCCAGCGAGCGCGCGACAAAATAAACGATGATGAACGACGGCAGCGATACGCCGAGTGTGGCGATAAACGAGCCCATAAATGCGGGGAACCATTCCGGTCCGCAGACGCGCGCACCGACGTAGGTGGCGGTATTGACGGCAATCGGTCCCGGCGTCATTTGCGAGATGGTGATGATGCGGGCGTATTCGGCCGCCGGTATCCACCCATGTGCAAGGACTTCCTGCTGGATGACGCTGACCATGGCGAGCCCGCCGCCGAAGGAGAACAGGCCGATTTTAAAGAAGACGAAGAATAAATCCCAGTAAATCATTTTTCAGCCCTCCCCAGCAAACGGTATGCGGCAATGGCGTACAGCGCCGCCGCGATAACGGTGGACGCGATGCCGAAGCCCAAAACGTAAATTTCCGCCACGGAAGCGGCGAGGATAACCCAGCCCAGCCTGTTGCTGACGGAGGATGCGAACATTTTTTTAGTGGCGACAACCAGCAGTACGGTAATGGCGGCGTTGACACCGGCGAAGAATTTTAAAATGTAGGCGTTGCTGTCCAGCCCGCTGGAGGCGAACAGCATGGCAATGGCGAAAATGATGATGAACGACGGCAGAATTACGCCCAGCGTGCAGACCAGTGCGCCTGCGATGCCTTCGAGGCGGTAGCCCAGAAACGTAGCGGAGTTGACGGCGATAACGCCCGGCAGCGATTGGGCGATTGCCAACACGTCGGTGATGTCCTTATCGTCAATCCAGCCCTGGCGTTCCACAAATTCGTCGCGGATTAGGGGAATCATGGCGAGCCCGCCGCCGATGGTGAACAGACCTATTTTAAAAAACACGTTGAACATGTGTAAAAAACTTACTTGCTTTTGCTGCATGGTTACACTTCTTTCATAAAACGGTTAAGATATTTATATTATCGCTTAAAAATATTGGGTTGGCAAGTAAAATAAACAATCCGATTTCAGTTTGACAATACCCATAAAATCGCTATAATATAATTAAAGAGGGATAACCCGATAGTCGCGTGTCGGTTCTCTCCTCTAATCTCAAAGAACTTGAAAGAAAGACCGGCTTCGACCTAGCTGGTCTTATTTCATCTATATATCAAAAAATAAACCCCTGAAAAATTTTTTCAGGGGTTTTGTATATTTCAATGCTTCTGTATTTCCACATCTACCGACGTTTTCCATTTCAGTACAAGTGCGACGATGAGGCTTAGCACAAACGCTGCGGAAAACACGTACAGCGTCGCTGTGTAGCCGCTGGTGGTTTCGCGCATCCACGAAAGTAACAGCGGGCCTGCGATGCCTGCTATGCCCCACGCGGTTAAAATTTTGCCGTGAATGGCGCTCAGTTCCTTCGTGCCGAACAGGTCGCTTAAATAAGCCGGCATGCACGAAAAGCCGCCGCCGTAGCAGGAGATGATGATGAACACCAAAAGCTGGAACAAAAGCGCGTCCGCCGTCTGCGCCAGCAGGTAAAACGCGGCAATTTCTATCATAAAAAACAAAACGTAAACGGCGCGCCTGCCGATGTAATCCGACACCGTTGACCACGCAATGCGCCCGCCGCCGTTAATCAGCCCGATGATGCCAACCATGGAAGCCGCTGCTTCCGGCGTCATGCCGACAACTTCCTGCGCCATGGGCGAGGCAACGGCGAGCAGCCCGATGCCGCAGGTGATGTTGGTAAAAAATATCCACCACAGTGCGTAAAACTGCCAGGTTTTAAGCGCCTGCGCCGCTGTGTAGCTTTTGGGCGTAAGCAGCGTTGTGTAATTGCCGCTTTGCGCGGATTGCTGCTGCGGCTGTGCTTTGGGCGGTTCCAGATACGATGCCGACAGCGCCATGATGACCATGTACGCCACGCCCAAAATGATAAAGTTCTGCGCTAAACCGTAGTTGGCAACCAGATACTGCATTAAAGGACCGGCGATTAAGCTTGCAAAGCCGAAGCCCATGATGGCAAGCCCGGTGGCGAAGCCGCGGTTGTTGGGGAACCATTTAACCAGCGTCGATACCGGCGTGATGTAGCCGACGCCCAAACCAATGCCGCCGATAAAACCGTAGAACAGGTACAGCAACGCAAGGCTCTGCAAATGTACTGCCAGCGCTGTGCCCAGCATGCCTGTGCCGAAGAACAGCGCGCTGGTAAAGCCGCTTTTGCGCGGGCCGTGTTTTTCAACGTAGCCGCCCAAAAAGCCTGCGGATAAACCCAAAAATAAAATGGCGATGGAAAAAGTCCACGTTGTTTGCTGCAAGGTAAAGCCAAGCTGCTGCATAATGGGGCGCGTCAGTACGCTCCACGCATAAACGCTGCCGATGGAAATGTGGATGCCGACTGCCGCCAGCGCGATAAGCCATCTGTTTTTCATA
>CASEGD010000060.1 GCA_949287345.1 uncultured Phascolarctobacterium sp.
TTGATGATGTCTTTAAAATACGTCGTCAGCATATTGACAATCAGCTCGCCCAGCTCGGTGGATACCAGCTTTTTGCCGTCTTTGACGATGTAGCCGCGGTCCAGAATGGTCTGGATGGTCGGCGAATAGGTACTCGGGCGGCCGATGCCTTTTTCTTCCAGCTCTTTAACCAGCGTCGCTTCCGTAAAATGCGGGGGCGGTTCGGTAAAATGCTGTTCCGCAGGCAGCAGCTTGTAAAGTTTAAGCGCCGTCTGCGCGGGCAGATACGGAACTTCCTTCTCTTTTTCGCTGGCCAGTTCTTTTTTATCGCTCAGCTTCAAAAAGCCGTCAAATTTCAGCACAGCACCGCCTGCACGCAGCTGGTAGCCTGCCGCGCCAATGAGCAAAGTAGTTACGTCATACAGCGCAGCCTTCATCTGGCAGGCCACGGTGCGGTTCCAGATAAGCGTGTACAGCTTCAGCTGGTCTTTGCTCAAATACGGTGCAACTTCTTCCGGCGTGCGCGCCACGGACGTCGGGCGGATAGCCTCGTGCGCGTCCTGCGCGTTCTTTTTGCTGCTGTAAACATTAACGTGCGCCGGTACATATTCCTTGCCGTAGGTTTCGCCGATGTAGCTGCGCAGCTCTGCCGTCGCCACGTCGGATAAACGCACGGAGTCGGTACGCATGTAGGTAATTAAACCTACCGCGCCACCCTTGCCGACGTTAACGCCTTCATAAAGTTGCTGTGCCAGCATCATCGTCTTTTTGGTGGAAAAGTTCAGCTTGCGCACAGCGTCCTGCTGCAAACTGCTGGTAGTGTACGGCGGCAACGGGTTACGTTTGCGCTCTTTTTTGGTTGCTTCTTCCACAACGTAGGCCGCGCCTTTTAAATCAGCTTCTACCTTCGCCGCTTCTTCGGCGTTGTGAATCTCCAGCTTTTTGCCGTTGTATTTAATTACGTCCGCGTCAAACAGCGGTGCTTTATCCTTCTCGCGCAGGCGGGCGGTAACCGTCCAGTATTCCTGCGGCACAAAATCATTAATTTCCTTTTCGCGGTCGCAGATGATTTTAACGGCAACGGTCTGCACACGTCCCGCGCTTAAGCCCTTGCGGATTTTGCGCCACAGCAGCGGGCTGAGCTGATAACCCACAATGCGGTCGATAATGCGGCGCGTCTGCTGCGCGTCAACCATGTCCAGATCAATCTTGCGCGGATGCTTTAACGCTTCCTTTACCGCGCCCGGCGTAATTTCGTGGAATTCAATGCGGCAGTCGCTTTCCGGGTCCAGCCCCAAAATATAGGCCAGATGCCAGCCGATTGCCTCTCCCTCGCGGTCCGGGTCAGTTGCGATATAAACTTTATCGGCCTTTTTGGCCGCTGCTTTCAATTCCTTAATCAGTTCGCCCTTGCCGCGGATATTGATGTATTTAGGCTCAAAACCGTTTTCGATATCCACGCCGAAAATGCTCTTGGGCAAATCGCGCAGGTGCCCCATGGAAGCGCGCACCGTGTAATTACGCCCCAAAAACTTTTCTATCGTTTTCGACTTGGCGGGTGATTCCACAATCACTAAGTTTTTTGTCATTAAATATCCTCCTAAAGCAGGTAATAACTGCGGGCGGCGGTTTGCGCCACGCGCCCGCTCATTTCCAAATCCAAAAGGCCCATCCCGGCGCTTGCCAGGTCAAGCCCGCTTTTTTCCAGTATTTCTTCCAGCGAAAGCGGCTCAAAGCTTAAAACTTTTAAAAGCGCTTTGGCGTTATCGTCAAGCCCGTTGTCGTCGTTAAACAGCTGCGGCTGGCGCGGCAGCCTTGCCAGTTTCAGGCTCTCCAGAATATCTTCCGGGCAGTCCACCAGCTGCGCTCCGCTTTTTATCAGGCTGTGGCAGCCGATGCTTGTCGAAAGGAAGATGCTGCCCGGCACGCAGTAAACATCGTGCCCTTCGTCCATTGCGTATTCGGCGGTAATCATCGCGCCGCTTTTTTTGGCGGCTTCTACCACCAGTATGCCGTGCGTCATGCCGTTAATAATGCGGTTGCGCGACGGAAAGTTATGCCCCATCGGCGGCGTGCCCGGAGGAAATTCCGTAACCAGCGCGCCTTTTTGGGCAATTTCTTTAAACAGTTCTTTGTTGTTGGCGGGGTAACAAACGTCGATGCCGCAGCCAAATACGGCTACCGTCGTGCCGCCCGCTTCCAGTGCGCCGCGGTGTGCGGCTGTATCTATGCCTTTGGCGCCGCCGCTGACTATTACCACACCGGCAGCTGCCAAATCGGCGGCAAAAGCATCTGCCGCCTTTAACCCGTAGCCGGACGCTTCACGCGAGCCGACGATGCCGATGCTGCCGCGTAAATCGGGCAGGCAGCCCTTAACGTACAGCACCTGCGGCGGGTCGTTAATCTGTCTGAGGCTGTGGGGGTAAGCCTCGTCATTCGGAGTTAAAATCTGTACGCCGTTTGTTTCACAAAAATTTTTCAGCCAGTTCGGGTAATCAAAATCCCTTTTGGCAATAAATTTCTTAATTTCTTTCTCATCAAGGCCTGTTTCGCGCCACAATTCCGGCGCGGCCATATATGCCCCGGCGGGGCTGTCAAACTTTGCCAAAGCCGCTAACAGTGCGGCGCTGCGCGACCCGAAGGCGGTAAACAGCGCTGCCAGATAGTAGTTTTCCAAGTAACACACTCCACATTATATTGTATCCGCAAATTCGCTTCATTATAATGGGTAAATCACTTACTGTCAAGCCCGTCCAAAGTTTTTAATACAAAATCTGCCACGGCGTCGGCGGCAAAAGGCTTGCCGTAAACCTCGCGCCTGCGGTGGCGCAGCTCGTTTTTCGCTTCCGTATCAAGCGCGGCATATTTTTTTACAAAGCCGCACACTTCTTCCGGCGTTGCGGCAATGTTTGCCTCGCATTTGCGGCACAGGTATTCGGCGTTGCGCACCTCCTGCCCCGGCAGAGGGTCATACAAAATAAATTCAGTGCCGATGGCCAGCGTTTCCGCCGATGTCAGCCCGCCCGCCTTGCTGATGACGATATCCGCGCTGCGCAAAAGCTGCGGCAGCTCCGCGATAAAATCAAGCACCATGACATTGGGCAGCGCCATTTTTTTCAGCTTCTCCGCCAGTTCCGTGTTGTGGCCGGTTACGGCGGCAATTTTTAAGCCCTCCACATCGCAGTGGCTGGTCAGCGCGCGCAAAAGCTCCGGCATCGGCAGTAAACCGTCGCCGCCGCCCATTACAAGGCACAGCGTGTCGTTTTTGCCGTAGCCCAGACGCTCGCGCCACTTATCGCGCTCAAAAGGCGCAGTAAACGCCGCGCGGATGGGTATACCCGTCGCAACGGCAGGTATGCCAAGCTCCGGCGGCACATCAATATCGGCGTCAGCCGTAAAATAAGCGTCCAGCCCTTTATAAATCCACCAGTGGTGAAAATTAAAATCGGTAATAACCGCGCCGACCCACAAATTGGGCGCGCAGCGGCGCTTGTACTGCGTCATCACGCCTGCAGGCGTGGGGTGCGTAACAATTACGGCGTCCGGCGCTGTTTTTTTGATAAAGCCCTGCGCCAGATACGACAGCAGCAAATTTAAAAAGTCGCGCAGCCATAAGCTGTCGTTGCCGGTGTTGCTCCAGCGGTACGCAATATCGTACAGCTTTGGCACATGCTTTAAAATGCCGATGTAGCCGCCAAGGATGATATTGCCCAGCCATTTAGGGAAAAAGTCAAAGGCGCTGCCGTTGACGACTTTTACGTTATCATGTTTTTTAAACGCTTCCTCCAGCGCCTCGGCCGCCATTTTATGCCCGCTGCCGAGCGGTGCAGAAAGAAGAAGCACGGTATATTTTTGAGCCGTTAAAGACATTTAACAAACCTCATAGAAAATTTTTTGCAAAAAAACTTGAACCTGTTATCAAAATAATATATCATAAATAACAATTAGTAAAGAAATTAAGCATAATTTTATGTTTGTAAATTTTTTGGAGGCTATTATGCAAGAAAGATTACCTGTTGAACATTTCCATTTCCCAGTCGAAAAATTTAAGGCGGGTTATTATTCAGACGCGTATTTTCTGCGCACCGAAGAAATTTTAAACGGCGACAACCATCACCCGCGCGTGCTGATGCAGGTGTTTACCCGCGAGCCGGTTGTGGTTTGCGGCATCGACGAATGCATTGCGCTGATTAAAACCTGCGCGCACAACCCCGAAAACATCACTATCCATGCCCTGCATGACGGCGACGAAGTACAGCCTTGGGAAACCCTGATGACGATTGAAGGAGACCTGGCTGACTTTGCGCATCTGGAAACCATTTACCTTGGCATTTTAGCCCGCCAGAGCCGCATTGCCACCAACGTGCGTCGCACCGTGGAAGCGGCTAACGGCAAACCGGTGCTGTTCTTCCCCGCGCGCTACGATACCTGGCAGACGCAGGAAGGCGACGGCTACGCTGCCAAAATCGGCGGCATCAAGGGCTTTTCCACCGATGCCAACGCACTGGCCAGCGGCGGCAAGGGGCTGGGCACTATCCCCCACGCTTTAATCGCCTCCTACAACGGCGATACGGTTGCTGCAACCGCTGCTTTTGATAAGTACTGCGACAAAAACATCGCGCGTATTGCGCTGGTTGACTTTGACAACGACTGCGTGAACACCTCTTTGGCAGTTGCGCGCAAACTTGGTAAAAACCTTGCCGGCGTGCGCCTTGATACGAGCGGCACGATGGTTGATAAAAGCCTTTTGAACCAGCTGGGCATGTTTAACCCCACCGGCGTTTGTAAAGAGCTTGTATGGAACGTGCGCCGCGCGTTGGACGCCGAAGGCTTTGACTATGTAAAAATTATCGTATCCGGCGGCTTTAACCCGCAGCGCATTAAAGAATTTGAAGCGCTGGGTGTGCCGGTTGACACCTACGCCGTCGGCAGCAGCCTGTTTGACGGCAACATCAACTTTACCGCCGATATCGTTATGGTTGACGGCAAAGAATGCCACAAGGCGGGGCGCAAACATCTGCCCAACCCGCGTTTGGAACTTGTAAAATAAACAAAAGCACTGCGTAATGCAGTGCTTATTTTTTAGAAAGAAGGATTTACTATGGATTTAAACGCCACACCGGCGTCAGAACGCACGCATATCGGTATCTTCGGTAAGCGCAACGCCGGCAAATCCAGCCTGATTAACGCCATTACCGGGCAGAACCTGGCGATTGTTTCGGACACCAAAGGCACAACGACCGACCCCGTGTACAAGGCGATGGAAATTTTGCCGCTCGGCCCCGTAATGCTTATCGACACCCCGGGTATCGACGACGTTGGCGAACTGGGCGCGCAGCGCGTGCAAAAAGCCGTGCAGGTGCTGAATAAAACGGATATCGCCGTGCTCGTTATCGACAGCACGCTTGGCCCTGATAAAGAAGATACGGAGCTTTTAGAGCGCATTAAAGAAAAAAAGCTGCCTGTTATCACCGTCTTTACCAAAGCAGCGGTCAGCACAGATTTAACGGAATTTGAAAAAATCCTCGGCGTAAAATGCATGGCGGTCGATTCCGCCGCAGGCACCAACATTGCCGCACTGCGCCTTGCCCTTGCCGGCCTTATGCCGGATAAAAAAGACCCGCAGCAGCTTGTCGGCGATTTGGTACAGCCCGGCGACGTTGCCGTTCTGGTTGTGCCGGTAGACAGCGCCGCCCCCAAAGGCAGGCTGATACTGCCGCAGCAGCAGGTAATCCGCGGGCTGCTGGACGCAGGCGCCATGCCCATTGTAACGCGCGACAGCGAACTTACGCAATGCCTAGCGTCGCTTGCGGCAAAACCTAAAATTATCATCACCGACAGCCAGGTTTTCGGCTTTGTTGCCAAAACCGTGCCGCAGAATATTTTGCTGACCTCGTTTTCCATTTTGTTTGCCCGCTACAAAGGCGATTTGAAAGAAGCGGTACGCAGCGTTAACATGCTGCGCCACATCAAGGACGGCGACAAAATTTTAATCAGCGAAGGCTGTACCCACCACCGCCAGTGCGGCGACATCGGCACCGTTAAACTGCCCGCCTGGATTAAAAAATTTACCGGCGCAGAGCCACAGTTTGAATGGACCAGCGGCACGGGCTTCGCCGAAGATTTGAGCAAGTATAAACTGATTATACACTGCGGCGCGTGCATGCTGAACGAAAAGGAAATGCAGCACCGCATCCGCTGCGCACAGCAAAAGGGCGTCCCCATCACCAACTACGGTATCACCATCGCCTATATCAACGGCATCCTCCGCCGCACCCTTGGCCCCTTCCCCGATATTTTGAAGGAGTTGGAGTAAGTACATATATAAACAAAAAGAGCAGGACAAACCTGCTCTTTTTTATTGTTTATTTATTGCTTTAACTGCTTCGTATGTATTATCAATGTGGCTTGCCATAGCAGCTTTTGCTTCCTGCAAATCTTTAGCCGCTACCGCATCATAAATTCGCCGGTGTTCAACAATGGTTTCAGTATAGCGGCTGCGGCTGGCAAAAATGGCCTGCATACCGAAGCTTTTGCTCTTATCACGCATCTGCCCTATCAAATCTGCCAGCAAATGGCTGCCGGCAATTTTCAGCAGTATGCCGTGAAACTCCAAATCATAATCGATAAATTCTGTTACAATCGGGTCGTTATTTTCCAGCAAAGCTTCCTGCTTCTGCATACTTTTTTTCAGTTCCTGCAAAAGCTGCGGCGTTATTTTTTCCACCGCCGATTCCGTTACCATTACTTCAAGCGCTTTACGC
>CASEGD010000061.1 GCA_949287345.1 uncultured Phascolarctobacterium sp.
GGCAACATGAAAGCACTCTCCACTAAAAACGATGAACCTGAAAAGGCATCCTGCCCGTTTGATAAAAAACGCGACGGCTTTGTAATGGGCGAAGGCGCAGGCGTGCTTGTTCTTGAAGAACTTGAACACGCACTGAAACGCGGCGCACATATTTATGCCGAAGTTGCAGGCTACGGCATGACTGCCGATGCTTACCATATCACTGCTCCGGACCCGAGCGGCGAAATGCCGGCTGAATGCATGGCACTGGCTATTAAAGACGCAGGCATCAGCCCGGACGAAGTTGACTACATCAACGCGCACGGCACCTCTACCCACAGAAACGACCTGAACGAAACCATTGCCGCCAAGAAAATTTTTGGCGACCATGCTTATAAAATGATGATCAGCTCCAACAAATCCATGACCGGCCATTTGCTGGGCGCTGCAGGCGGCGTTGAAGCTATCGCAACCGCACTGACCATTGATACCGGCATTGTTCCGCCGACCATTAACTACGAAGATCCTGACCTTGAAGAAGGCCTTGACCTTGACTATGTTCCGAATGTTGCGCGCAAAGCTGAAGTAAGGGCTGCGCTGTCCAACAACTTCGGCTTCGGCGGCCACAACGCCTGCATCCTTCTTAAAAAATATAAGGCATAAGCAGAAACGGTGATTGCCATGCAAAGTAAACGTAAGGACGAGCTGCTTGAGTTTTGCGGGCTGCTCGGAATTACAATGGACAATTTAGACCTTTTAAACACGGCGCTGACGCATACCTCCTTCGCACACGAATCGAAGGAGCAACCGCGCCCTGTGCATAACGAGCGCATTGAGTTTTTGGGCGATTCCGTGCTGAGCATTATCGTCAGCACTTATATGTACAAGCATTTCCCCAAGCTCAACGAAGGCGAGCTGACCAAGTTCCGCGCGCACATCGTTTGCGAAACCTCGCTGGCTCAGTATGCGCATAAAATTTCGCTGGGTAAGTATTTAAGGCTCGGTAAGGGCGAAGCTTCCTCCGGCGGACGCGAAAGGGCTTCCATTCTGGCCGATGCGTTTGAATCCGTTTTAGGCGCGTATTACATTGACCAGGGGCTGGCAGCGGCAGAAAAATTTTTGCTGGGCCTGATGAAAACCGAACTTGATTTCATCTGCGAGCACGGAATTTATTCCGATTACAAAACACGTTTGCAGGAAATTGTGCAGCGCGACGGCGATGTGGAAATTTCCTACGAGTTGATTGATTCCAGCGGACCGGAACACAACAAATCGTTTACAACGGTGGTTTCGGTTGCCGGTAAAGTTGTCGGCAAAGGCGTGGGACACAGTAAAAAAGAATCTGAACAGCACGCGGCAAAAAGCGCTTTGGAAAAACTTAAAAAATAAAACTGAGGCTTCGGGTTTATACCCGGAGCCGTTTTTTATTGCTGTTTTAGTGTTGCGCGCGGCAGCGCGAAAAAGTATACTTATTATAGTAAACAACGTAAAAGGAAATCTAAAATGAGCATTATTCCGATTTTTATTCCGCATGCTGGCTGCCCGCATCAATGTGTTTTTTGCAACCAGAAAAAAATCAGCGGGCAAAAAATTGCATCGGCGCAAGCCGTGCGGGAACAAATAGCAAAATATTTACAGTGGGTTAAGCCGGGGCGTGATAATGAAGCAGCTTTTTACGGCGGTTCATTTACAGGGCTGGACGCTGCTTTGCAGGAAGAACTTTTTGCGCCTGTAGATGAGCTTTTGCGTGACGGCGTTATCGGCAGCGTGCGCTGTTCTACAAGGCCGGATTATATAAGCGCCGAAAAACTGGCACTGCTAAAAAAGCATAACCTTACTACGGTGGAGCTGGGCGTGCAGTCGCTGGACGATAAAGTTCTGGCTTTGGCTGAACGCGGGCATGATGCGGCGTGCGTTGTGCAGGCGGTACAGCTTTTGCGTACATACGGTTTTAACGTAGGCTTGCAGCTTATGTGCGGCATGCCGGGGCAGACGGCGGCAAGTTTTTTGACAACGCTCGCCCAAAGC
The DNA here is from genome assembly GCA_949287345.1 of uncultured Phascolarctobacterium sp. Lineage (GTDB taxonomy): Bacteria > Bacillota > Negativicutes > Acidaminococcales > Acidaminococcaceae > Fusicatenibacter_A. The sequence goes on from CASEGD010000061.1 coordinate 2,008, forward strand.
ATTGCCCTTAAGCCGGACTTTGTGCGCTTGTACCCGCTGCTTGTCATTAAGGATACGCCGCTGGAGGAAAGTTACCGCCGCGGTGAGTTTAAACCGCTGACAGTTGAAGAAGCGGTTGAGCTCTGCGCGCAGGCGTGGGAGCAGTTCGACGCTGCCGGAATCAAAGTTATCCGCAGCGGTTTACAGCCTGATGATGAATTGTGCAGCCCTGGCAATATCGTCGCCGGGCCGTTTCATCCCGCCTTTGGCGAGCTTGTTAAAAGCCGCGTGCTGCGCCGTAAGGTTACGCCGCAGGTTTTGCAGCTGTTGCATGGCGGCAGCACCAAAATAAAAATTTATGTGCCGCAGAACGATGAAAGCAAGCTGCGCGGGCAGAAAAATGCCAACATTAAATACTGGCAAAGCCTCGGCGCGCAGATTGAAGTTGTTAAAACGGAAGGCACATTAAAAGTGGAGGATGCCGATGAATAATGTTTGCTGGTGCTTTCCGCCGGTGGCGGATGAAAATTGCCGCATTTTGATTTTGGGCTCGATGCCCGGCGAGCGCAGTTTGGAATTGCAGCAGTATTACGGGCACAAAAATAACCGCTTCTGGCGGATGATGGCTGAGCTTGTGAATAACGGCGAACTGCCGGAAGATTACGAGGAGCGCAAACAGATGCTTTTGCGCAGCCGCATTGCGCTGTGGGATGTGATTGCCTGTTGCAGGCGCGAGGGCAGCCTTGATTCCGCTATCCGCGAGGAAGAATACAATGATTTGCAGGGCTTTTTGGCGAAGCACCCGCAGATTAAACGGATTTGCTGCAACGGCGGCAAATCTTACAGCGCGCTGCAAAAATATTGCCGCCGCCATCCGTTAAACGGCGTTGAAATTCTGGCAATGCCTTCAACAAGTCCGGCTAATGCCAGATGGAATTTGAAAAATTTAAAAGAAAAATGGGCGGCCGCTGTTTTAAATTGACCTCAAATTTAAGAAAATTTAAAGATTTTTTAACTTTTTTTGAGAGGCGCCTTGGAGTTTTTAAAGGTGCCGAAGCTGAAAAAGGGCATAAAAAGCGGCTCTTTTGTGTTAACTATCTTACACAAAAGCCAAAATGAAACACTTGGCAACGTGGAAAGAAAGAAGCGCATAAAATGGGCGTTTAAGCCTGCAAAAAAGTTGCAAAAAAATATTGACAAGGCTTTTTTGTAATGGTACAATATATCAGTATCACGGAACAGTTATGCCCTTTTTTAAGGAGGATGGCCCGATGCTGAAGCAGTTAACAGAAGCAACTAAACATGTCGTTGGTGTAAAACAAACGGCAAAAGCGGTTGAAAAGGGAACGGCAAAGCTGGTTTTTGTAGCAGCCGACGCCGATATCCGCATAAGCCGCCCGCTTTTGGAACGCTGTGAAGCCGCCGGTGTTGAAGTAATAACGGTGGAAACAATGCAGGAACTTGGCAAAGCCTGCGGCATCCACGTAGGGGCTGCTGCCGCCGCGGTGCTAAAAGACTGATAGGGACTTCTGCAAAACAGAAGTTTTTATAATCATTCAAATCTAATTATTCGGGAAGGAGGTGCCGATATGCCTACAATTAACCAATTAGTCCGCAAAGGCAGACAGGTTGCAGTTGAAAAATCCACCGCTCCGGCATTGAAAGAATGCCCTCAGAAACGCGGCGTTTGCACCAGGGTTTACACTACTACCCCTAAAAAACCTAACTCTGCTCTGCGTAAGGTTGCTCGTGTCCGTTTGACCAACGGCATCGAAGTTACCGCATACATTCCGGGTATCGGTCACAATCTGCAGGAACACAGCGTTGTTCTTATTAGAGGCGGAAGGGTAAAAGACCTTCCGGGCGTGCGTTACCATATCATTCGTGGTGCACTTGATACTGCTGGCGTTGCAAACCGCAATCAGAGCCGTTCCAAATACGGCGCTAAACGTGCTAAAGCAAAAAAATAAGCAGTAACTGAGAGATTGACACAACGAAATGATTAGGAGGGAAACACATGCCTAGAAAAGGCCCTGTTACTAAAAGAGACGTACTGCCGGATCCGGTGTATGGCTCCAAATTATTAACCAGATTCATCAACAAAATTATGCTTGATGGCAAAAAAGGCGTTGCAGAACGCATTGTATATGATGCTTTCGACCTGGTTCGCGCTAAAACCGGCAAAGATCCGTTGGAAGTATTTGATGCGGCTATGAAAAACGTTATGCCGCTGCTCGAAGTACGTGCCCGCCGCGTAGGTGGCGCTAACTACCAGGTTCCGGTAGAAGTACGTGCTGACCGCAAAACCACTCTTGGTATCCGCTGGCTGGTAAATTATTCCCGCCTGCGTGGTGAAAGAACCATGTATGAACGCGTTGCAGGCGAAATCATGGATGCCGCTAACGGCACCGGCGCTGCAGTTAAAAAACGCGAAGATACCCACAAGATGGCTGAAGCAAACAAAGCGTTTGCTCATTACCGTTGGTAAAACCCTGATTTATCTTAGAGGGAGGATTAAGAAGTGGGCAGAGAATTTCCGCTTGAGAAAACAAGAAATATCGGCATTATGGCTCACATCGATGCCGGTAAAACCACCACGACCGAACGTATTCTGTTCTATACCGGCCGCGTTCATAAAATCGGCGAAACCCATGAAGGCGCTGCTACCATGGACTGGATGGAACAGGAAAAAGAACGTGGTATTACCATTACTTCCGCTGCTACTACCTGCCACTGGAAAGGCCACCGTATCAACATCATTGATACTCCGGGCCACGTTGACTTCACTGTAGAAGTTGAACGTTCTCTGCGTGTTCTTGACGGCTCCGTTGCAGTATTCTGCGCCAAAGGCGGTGTTGAACCTCAGTCCGAAACCGTATGGCGCCAGGCTGACAAATACAGCGTACCGCGTATGGCTTACGTAAATAAAATGGATATTACGGGCGCGAACTTCTATAATGTAGTTCAAATGATGAAAGACCGCCTCGGCGCTAACGCAGTGCCTATCCAGCTGCCTATCGGCTACGAAGATTCCTTTGAAGGTATCGTTGACCTGATTAAAATGCAGGCTATTGTTTACGGCGATAAACTCGGCAAAGACGAAGAATTCGTTGAAATTCCGGCAGATATGAAGGAAAAAGCTGAAGAATACCGTCAGGCTCTCATCGAAGCAGTTGCTGAAAGCGATGACGAACTGATGATGAAATACCTCGAAGGCGAAGAACTTACCGAAGAAGAAATCATGACCGGTATCCGCAAACAGACCATTGCCTGCAAGATGACCCCGGTTTGCTGTGGTTCTTCTTACAAAAACAAAGGTGTTCAGCCTCTGCTTGATGCAATTGTTGCTTTCATGCCGGCACCGACCGACATTCCTCACATTAAAGGTGTTATTCCTGAAACCGGCGAGGAAGATGAACGTCCGTCCAGCGATGAAGAACCGTTTGCAGCTCTGGCATTCAAGATTATGACCGACCCGTATGTTGGTAAGCTCGCATTCTTCCGCGTATATTCCGGTACTCTTGAATCCGGTTCCTATGTTTATAACTCTACTAAAGGCAAACGCGAACGTATCGGCCGTATCCTGCAAATGCATGCAAACCACCGCCAGGAAATCGAAAAGGTTTACGCAGGCGACATTGCTGCTGCAGTAGGTTTGAAAGATACCACTACCGGCGATACCCTTTGCGATGAGAAAGCTCCGATTATCCTCGAGTCCATGGTATTCCCTGATCCTGTTATTTCCGTAGCCGTTGAACCGAAAACCAAAGCTGACCAGGAAAAAATGGGCATTGCTCTTGCAAAACTTGCCGAAGAAGACCCGACCTTCCGCGTTCACACTGATCCGGAAACCGCGCAGACCATCATCTCCGGTATGGGCGAGCTTCACCTCGACATCATCGTTGACCGTCTGCTCCGCGAATTCCACGTTGGCTGCAGCGTAGGTAACCCGCAGGTTGCTTATCGTGAAACCATCCGCAAATCCGTTAAAGCTGAAGGTAAATTTGTACGTCAGTCCGGCGGTAAAGGCCAGTACGGCCACTGCTGGCTGGAACTCACTCCGCTGGAACCCGGTGAAGGCTTCAAATTCGACAATAAAGTTGTCGGCGGTGCTATTCCGAAAGAATACATCGGACCTGTTGAAGCAGGTGTTAAAGAAGCTATGGAAAACGGCGTAGTTGCCGGTTATCCGATGGTAGATATCGGCGTAACTGTTTACGACGGTTCTTACCATGAAGTCGACTCCTCTGAAATGGCATTTAAGATTGCCGGTTCTATGGGCTTCCGTGCTGGTGCACTGAAAGCTGACCCGGTTATCCTTGAGCCTTACATGAAAGTAGAAGTTACCGTTCCTGAAGAATACATGGGCGACGTTATCGGCGACCTGAACAGCCGCCGCGGTCGCATCAACAGCATGGAAGCACGCAACGGTGCGCAGGTTATCGACGCATTCGTTCCGCTGTCTGAAATGTTCGGTTATGCAACCGACCTTCGTTCCAAAACTCAGGGCCGCGGCAACTACTCCATGGAAGTTGACCATTACGAAGAAGTTCCGAGAAATATTGCTGAAGCAATTGTTGCTAAAAACAAAGGCACTCAGGCCTAAGAATTTACCCGTCTAAGGAGGAAACAATAAATGGCAAAGCAAAAATATGAAAGAACAAAACCCCATGCTAACATTGGCACCATCGGTCACGTAGACCATGGCAAAACCACTCTTACCGCTGCAATCAC
>CASEGD010000062.1 GCA_949287345.1 uncultured Phascolarctobacterium sp.
CAAAATGGATAAGCGCGGGCGCATTTATAAAAAGCTGCTGGCGGACGGCGCGTGCGCCGAATGTAAGGCGTTAAAGCCGTACCAGCTTAAGCCGTGGCTGGACGCCGAGGCCAAAAAGCGCGGCTGCCGCTTTGAATATGAAGCGGAGCAGACGGTGATGGAATATCTATCCGCCGCGGAAACAGCGCCGCTGCTTTTGCTGGAGCAGGAAATAGAAAAGCTTTTTGTTTACGCCGGTGAGCGCCGCATCTGGACGAAGGCCGATGTGGAAGCAGTCTTTTCCGCACTGCCGGAGGTATCGCGCTTTGCGCTGCTGAACGCTATTGCCCTGAAAAATTTGCCGGACGCATTGGAACTTTTGCAGAACGAAAAGAAACACGGCGGCAGCGCTATTGCCGTTGCCGGGCTGATTGCCTTTCAGGTGCGGCGGCTGGCTCAGGTTAAGGAGCTGGCAGCGCAGGGCATGAACCAGCAGGCAGTTGCCGCAGCGATGAAAACATCGCCCTACGCTGTAAAAAAACTTATGGAACAGTGCCGCAATTACACTGCGCAGGATTTGTCGGCGTTTATGCTGGCACTGGCAGATTTTAACGCCAATATCCGCTACGGCGGCCGCCAGTTTGAAATGCTTGAGGAAATCCTCATCCGCTTTTTGGGAAGGCGTTAAAAAATTTTTTTAAATCCGCTTGCGGCGGAGGCAAATTTTTGTTACAATATAAACGTGGTCAATGAGGACCCTTCTGTTTGCTATACCCAAATGGAAGGGTCTTTTGTATTTTAGTAAACAAATGAAAGGAGCGCGGCGCAAAGCCGCAGGTGACCGACATGATGAACCCCGATATGCTTTATGTTATCAGCCCCGAAGAACAGAACAGAGAAACACTGACCGAGATTTTAACAGCGCACCCGGAAATTAAATTCGTTTCCTTTATGGGTGTGGACTTTGCAGGCAACGATACCGACGAAAAAGTGCCTATCAGCCTGTTTTTAAAAGATATTGACGGCTTTCTGGAAGGCATGGCTGCCCAGACCGACGGCAGCTCCGTTGTGCTTACCGGTATTGCTACTTTAAATAACGCCCGCGTTGATATGAAAATCGACAGCAGCGTAAACTGGTATATTGACTATAACTACGAACATTTCGATTCCGCCACCGGCAGAATGGTTGGCACGCTGCGTATTCCGTGCTTCCTTGTACACAACAACGTACGCGTTGACTCCCGCTCTATTCTGCACGATACTCTGGATTATGTTGAAAAAGAACTGCTGGAGCTCTTTAAAAAGCATCCTCAGATTGCAGGTTTGGAACATATCAGCGGTGAAGACATTGAAAAAATTATTTTCACCTGCGCAACCGAACTTGAATTCTGGGTAAAATCCCCGCGTGAAGATGCTCCGATTGAAGCATTAAGCTCCTCGCAGATGATGCAGGAACAATACTGGCAGCGCTGCCGCGGCAACGTGCGCACCGCCTTGGAACAAACCGTGGAAATGCTGGAAGCCTACGGCCTTGGGCCTGAAATGGGACATAAGGAATGCGGCGGCGTACGCGGACAGATTGACGACAACGGCCATATGACCCACGTTATGGAACAGCTGGAAGTAGACTGGAAATACAGCTACGGCGTACAGACTGCCGATAACGAACTTCTGGCCCGCATTATCGTTAAAGAAATTTTCCGCCTGAACGGCCTTGAAGTTTCCTTCCAGGCAAAACCTGTTCCGGGCGTTGCCGGCAGCGGCGAACATACCCATGTTGGCATCGCCGCCAAAATGAAAAACGGCAAGGTTGTTAACCTGTTTGCACCGAAAGACATGCACACCGAATTCCTCTCCGCCGTTGGTTATGGTTCCATGATGGGGCTTTTGAAAAACTACGAAGTAATCAACCCCTTCATTTCTTCCACCATCGACTCTCTGAACCGTTTGAAACCCGGCTTTGAAGCACCTGTCTGCATTGTAACTTCGCTCGGCCTCAGCCCGGAAGTACCGTCCCGTAACCGTACCATTCTGGCGGGCTTAATCCGCGATATCGACAGCCCGATGGCAACCCGTATTGAAATGCGTTCCCCGAACCCGTATACCAATACCTACCTTGCCATTGCAGCTTTCTATATTTCCATGCTGGACGGCATTAAAGCCTGCGTGGAATCCGGCAAAACGCTTAAGGAAATGGAAAACGAGCTGTCCAAAAAAGCGGGCGACGAAGGCTTCTACCTTGAAAAAGACAGAGAATACCGCAGCGAGCATGACGTATTTGAAGACTACAACGAAGAAGAACGCGCCCACCTGTTTGGCAAACCGCCCGCAACCGTTTGGGAAAACATGTGCGCCATTAAAAACTATCCGGAAAAAATTGCCGTGCTTACCACCGGCAATATTATTAAAAAAGAATTTATCGAATCCTTCGCCAAAGGCGCTTTAATCCGTTGGCAGACGGAACTTCTGAACAGAATTATTCCTGAATATCATAAGGAAATCTGCCTGATGAAAAAACTGCATGACGACGATAACCATACCACACATGATGCGGCAATGTGGGAAAAAATCGCTGCAATGCGCAACACCATGGCTAAAGATGTTACCGAGCAGCCGAGCCTGTTCACCATGACCCGCGAAGCATTTGCAAGAGGCGACTTTGACGCAGCTTCCAATTTGCAGCTGGAAATGGCAGAAATTATGCAGAAACTGAAAGCTCAGTACAACGAATATCAGCACAACATTATCGACTAATGGCCAAATGAGGGAAGGCTGTTTAAACCCCCGGTACTTTATGTATCGGGGGTTTTTGCTTATTTACTTACAACATTATAAAATGCCAAGAGGTTTGTGCTGTGAAGCGATAAACAAAAACTGCGGCGGCAAAAATTAGGGAAATATTCTTCGGAAGTCCGGCCGCGCAGCCCGGACGGAATCGGAGGAGCCGCAGCATTTTTGTATCGCTGAAACAGTATGAACCTCTTGGCATTTTTAACAATCCGCGTAAGCAAAAAGGTGCTAAATTGCCGCCGGTATGTTAAAATAGAAACATAATACAAGAATGGAGTGATTACATAAATGGCTAAAGACAGTTCTTTTGACGTTGTTTCTCAGGTGGATATGCAGGAGATGGATAACGCCGTTAACCAGACCAAAAAGGAAATTGCGCAGCGTTATGACTTCCGCGGCAGCAACGCCAGCATTGAGCTGGAAGAAAAATGTATTAAGCTGGCCGCTGAAGACGAGTACAAGCTGAATGCGATTATCGACATTCTGCGTGCGCGCATGGCTAAACGCGGCATCCCTCTGCGCTGCCTTGAGCTGGGCAAGGTTGAGCCTGCCACTAAGGGCACGGTGCGCCAGCAGCTGAACATTTTGCAGGGCATCCCCAAGGAAAAAGCCAAAGCAATTATCGCCGCCGTTAAGGCGACCAAGTTAAAAGTGACGGCGCAGATGCAGGACGATCAGGTTCGTATCAGCGGCGCGAAGAAAGATGATTTGCAGGCCGTAATCCAAACCTTAAAGGCTGGGGATTTCGGCGTGGATTTGCAGTTTATCAACATGAGGTAAAATTATGGAACAGGCAGAATTTGAACAAAGGCTGCTTAAAGTTGCCCGCGGGCTGGAACGCGCCGACCTTGTTTTAAAGGGCGGCAAGGTGTTCAACAGTTTTACGGGCGAATGGGAAACTGCCGATGTTGCCGTGTGCGGCGGCGTAATTGCCGGTATCGGCAGCTACAAGGGCGCGGAAGAATACAACATGGCGGGCAAATTTTTAACGCCGGGCTTTTTGGACGCGCACATGCACGTTGAAAGCACGATGCTGGCTCCGCGTGAGCTGGCGCGCTTACTTTTGCTGAACGGCGTTACCGGCATTTTTGCCGACCCGCATGAAATTGCCAACGTGCTGGGCACGGAAGGCTTGAAGTGGATGCTGGACGAAACGGAGGACATGCCGCTGGATGTGTTCTTTATGCTGCCTTCGTGCGTACCGGCAACGAATATGGAAACGAGCGGCGCAGTGCTGGAAGCAGAAGATTTACAGCCGTTTTTGAGCCATCCGCGTGTGCTTGGTTTGGGCGAGATGATGAATTACCCCGGAGTGCTGGCTGGTGATGAAGGCGTGTATAAGAAGCTGGCTTTGGTGCGCGGCGGTATCTGCGACGGGCATGGGCCGGGCGTTACCGGCAACGATTTGAACGCTTATGCTGCGGCAGGCGTTACCAGCGACCATGAGGCAACGACTAGCGCGGAAGGTTTGGAAAAAATCCGCCGCGGCAGTTATTTAATGCTGCGTGAAGCAAGCGGCGCGCATAACCTGCTGGAGCTGCTGGAATGCGTTACGCCGCTGAACAGCCGCCGCTGCTGTTTAGCAACTGACGACCGCCATTTGGACGAACTGGTAACGCAGGGCAGCATTAACTATATGGTGGAAATCGGCGTTACGCACGGCTACCCGGTGGAAATGCTTTTGCAGATGGCGACGCTGAACACGGCTGAGCGCTTCCGCTTGTACAACAGGGGTGCGCTGGCACCGGGTTACATTGCCGACATTAACGTGTTTACCAATTTGCAGGATTTTACGCCGCAGTTTGTGTTTAAAAACGGCAAAAAAGTTGTGCAGAACGGCAAACTGCTGTGGGAAAGCGAACCTTATCTAAAACTTGCTGCCACCGGCACGGACATTAAGGACTTGGACAGCAGCAGGCTGAAAATCGCGGCTGAGCTGGATAAAAAAATTAAAGTCATCCGCGTGGTGCCGGAACAGATTTTGACCGAACTGCGTACCGAAACGCCGCTGTGTATTAACGGCGAGGTGGTAAGCGATACCTCGCGCGATATTTTGAAGCTGGCGGTGTTTGAACGCCACCATGCAACAGGCAATGTAGGGCTTGGTTTTGTGCAGGGGCTGCATTTAAAACGCGGCGCCGTTGCTTCTACCGTGGCACACGATTCGCACAACCTGATTGTGGCAGGCACTAACGACGCCGATATGCTGACGGCGGCTGCTGCGCTGCGCAAAGAAGGCGGCGGTATTGCCGTGGCGGTGGACGGTGAAATTAAAGCAATTTTGCCGCTGCCGTTTGCCGGGCTGATGTGCGGCGAAAAAATTGAAGCCGTCAACCGCAAAATAAAACAGCTGTATTACTGGACGGGCGAGCTTGGCGTGCCTGAAGGGCAGAATATTTTTATGACGCTGTCCTTCCTCGCGCTGCCGGTTATCCCGCACCTGAGGCTGACCGATAAAGGCCTTACTGACGTTGATAAATTTACCCTGACAAGTTTATGGGCATAAAAAATACCACACTGGCTGTTAAACAGTTCAGTGTGGTTATTTTTTGCTTATTTTAAGTTTTCGGGTACTTCTTCACATTCGGCAAGCAGTTTCTTGGCGTCGATGTACTGCGCAATGCCTGCGGCAACCTTTTTGGATTCCTTCATTGCCAGAACCACGGTAGCCGGGCCGTGTACAACGTCGCCGCTGCTGAATACGCCGGCACGCGTCGTCATGCCGTAGGGGCGCTCGCGCGTGATAACAAAGCCGCGGTCGTCGACCTGAATGCCTTTGGTGGTGGAAACAATTCTTGCCGCCGGGCGCTGGCCGATAGCGAGGATTACGCAGTCGCACGGCAGTGCTTCCTGGCCGCCTTCTTCAACAAACTGGCCGTCCTCGGTTTTAACAATGTGCTGAACGAGTAAGCCTGCCAGCGCGGTTTCGTCGTTTTCGCCCGGTTTGGCACGCATGGCGTTCAGCGCGCGCATCTGCTTTTTGTTCAGGTAGGCAATCGGCTGCTGCAAAAAGTTAAACTGCACGCCTTCTTTAACGGCCGCTTCGTATTCGCTCGGGAAGCAGGAAATTTCCGCTTCGGTTTTATGGTAAACAATGGTAACATTCTGCGCCCCGCGGCGGATAGCGGTACGGGCTGCGTCCATTGCCACGTTGCCTGCGCCGATAACGATAACATTATCGCCGGTGTGCAGAAGCGTTTCGCTTTCGTCCAGCTTGCCGCTGTCGGAAAGCACAACCATGCGCAGGAAGTAAGTTGCGGTTAAAATGCCGGTCAGCTCGTTGCCGGGGATATTCAGCGTGCGCGGCAGGGAGGTGCCGGTGCCCATGAAGATGGCGTCGTAGCCCATGTTGAATAGGTCGTCCACGGTGTAGTCCGGCCCGATGAGCACGTTGGTTTTAATTTCCACGCCAAGGTGCAGCAGTTCTTTAATTTCGCGGCGCACAACATCTTTATTCAGGCGGAATTCCGGAATGCCGAACAGCAAAATGCCGCCCGGTTCGCTCTGGCCTTCAAAAATCGTTATGGCAAAATTCATTTTAGCAAGGTCGCCGGCAACGGTTAAGCCTGCCGGGCCGCTGCCGATAACGGCTACTTTACCGCGTTTGCCGTTGGAAGGCGGCAGCGGTTTTAAATTGTTCTCGTGCGCAAAGTCGGCAATAAACATTTCAAGGCTGCCGATTTCGATGCCGTGCTTGTTTTTGGCCATTACGCAATGGGCTTCGCACTGGCGTTCATGCGGGCAAACCCTGCCGCAGATGGCGGGCAGGTTGCTGCGTTCGGAAATAATCTCGTAGGCAAGCCCGATGTTGCCTTCGCTTAACGCGCGGATAAATTGCGGAATATTGTTTTCTATCGGGCAGCCTGTCCTGCACAGCGGACGGGCACAGTTTAAACAGCGCCTTGCTTCGTT
>CASEGD010000063.1 GCA_949287345.1 uncultured Phascolarctobacterium sp.
GTGCTGATTTTTACCAAGGACACCTCCATGGAATACAGCGCGCATATCGAAGAATTGCTCAGAAAAATCAAACAAGAGGAAACCCCGCATGAGTAAAAACTGTACGCTTGAAGAAATTGCCGCCCTGCTGCTGGCGCAGGATAAACTTGTTTTGTGCCCGCACGTAAGCCCGGACGGCGATGCTTTGGGCTCTACTCTGGCGCTGAAAATGGCGCTGGAAAAAGCCGGCAAAAAGGTAACGGTAATGGTGGACGACGATACTCCCAAAGCCTTTGGCTTTTTGCCGCAGATAGATTGTTTTGTAAAACCTGCCGATGGTGAAGTTGTGGAAGCAGACTTGCTGGTAGTTCTGGACGCCAGCTCGCTGGACCGCATCGGCAAGGTAGCGCAGGCTGTTAAGGCAAAAGCCGTTGCCAATATCGACCACCACATTTCCAACACGCAGTTTGCTGATTATCTGTATCTGAATACGGAAGCGGCGGCAACGGCGGAAATTTTGTGCAATCTGGTGGAAAAACTCGGCATTATGCCGGATAAGGATTTGGCAACCTGCCTGTACACCGGCATTTATACGGACTGCGGTTCATTCCGCTATGCCAATACCACGCCGGGCACAATGCGCGCAGCGGCAAAACTGCTGGAATACGGCGCGCGCCCGAATGAAATTTCGGACGCTTTGGGCACGAACACCCGCGCCAATATTGAAATGCTGGGCAAGGTTTTGCAGACTTTGGCTTTTTACAATGACGGCAAAATCAGCACGCTGGAAATCAACAGCGATTTGTACGATAAAGACGTGAACACGGATAATTTTATTTCGTTTGCGCGTTATATCGAAGGCGTCGATGTGGCAGTGCTGTTTAAAGCCGTTGAACCTGCTGTTACGCGCGTTAGCATGCGTTCGCAGGATACCGACGTTGCGGCAATTGCTTTGTCGTTCGACGGCGGCGGTCATGTCCGCGCGGCGGGCTGCACCGTTGAGCTGCCGCTGGAACAGGCCAAGGCCAAAGTGCTGGAAGCTATCGGTAAAGCATTATGACGGCCGGTATTATCAATGTTTTAAAGCCCTGCGGCATGACAAGCCACGACGTTATCAGCTTTATGCGCAGGGTACTGAATACTAAAAAAATCGGGCACTCCGGTACGCTTGACCCTGATGCGGCCGGTGTGCTGCCTGTTTTTGCGGGCACTGCCACGCGCCTTTTGGAATACGCGTTAGAGGACGGCAAGAGCTACCGTGCGGAAATTACCTTTGGCGTAAAAACCGACACCGGCGATGACAGCGGTGCGGTTGAGCAAAAAAGCGCGCTGCCGACATGCAGTGCGGAAGAATTTGCCGCTGTGCTGAAAGAGTTTACCGGCATGCAGAAACAGCTGCCGCCGATGTATTCCGCTTTGAAGCTGAACGGACAGCCGCTTTATAAGCTGGCGCGCAAGGGGATAGAAGTGGAACGCGAAGCTCGCGAAATTTTTATCAGCCGTTTAGAGCTTATCAGCTTTAATCCGCAAAAGGCGGTGCTTGATGTGGAATGCAGCAAAGGCACTTATATTCGCACTTTGCTGGAAGATATCTGCGCAAGCCTTGGCGTTTGCGGTACGATGAGCTTTTTACTGCGTACTTCCGCAGGCGGCTTTAAAATTGAGGACGCCGTTACCTTCCAGGAGCTGGAAGCAGAACCTTTGCGTTACCTGCTGCCGGAGGAAACTGCCGTTATGCACCTTACAGAAGCTGTTCTGACAGAGCGTCAGGCATGGCGTATTACGCAGGGCGTTGCCACCAGCATGGCAGGCATGGCGGACGGCTTATACCGCCTGAAAGGGCAAAGCGGCGAATTTTACGGCATCGGCAAAGCTGCTGAAGGCGTAATGAAAGGCGTAAAAATTCTGCATCAGGCAGATAAACCGCAGGAACTTATTTGAGGTAGTTCATGGAAATTATTACATCTCTGGATGCTGATTTAAAAAATGAATATCCCGCAACGGTTATTGCGCTGGGCACTTTTGACGGTTTGCATTTAGGGCATAACGACGTTATTTATACGGCGAGGGATTATGCGCGGCAGAACGGTCTGAAGCTGGCGGTATTTACGTTCAGCAACCATCCGCTGGCGTTAATCCGTCCGGATCTGGTGCCGGTAAGGATTATTTCCGCTGAAGAAAAAATCCGCCTTTTGGAAGCCGACGGCGTTGATTACCTGATTAACATACCGTTTACGGAAGCGTTTGCGTCGTTGTCGCCGGACGAATTTTTGGAAGGCTTGAAGCATTTTAACTATCGCTGTTTGGTTGTGGGTGAGAACTTTACCTACGGCTTTTTGGGCAGCGGCAAAACCGAAACGCTGGAACGCAGCGGCAAAAAGAATGGTTTTGAAGTTATTGTGCGCCCGCTGGTGAAGATGAACGGCAACATTGTCAGCAGCACCGGCATCCGTAATTTAATCCGCGCCGGGCATATTGAATACGCCAACGAAATGCTGGGGCGTGCTTACAGCATTACCGGGCAGATTGTGCACGGAGAGCAGCGTGGGCGCAAGCTGGGCTTCCCGACGGCGAATATTGAACTGCTGCACGGCGAAATGGCCGTACCTGCGCCGGGTGTGTATGCCGTTACGGCAGAAATTGACGGCGCTGTTTACGAAGGCATGGGCAACATCGGCAACAACCCAACCTTTAACGATGTGGAGCATGTAAGGCTGGAAGTAAATTTGTTTGATTGTAGCGGCGATTTATACGGCAAACAGATGAAGGTCTATTTTTATAAATATATCCGCGCCGAGCAGAAGTTTAACGGCGTGGAAGCTTTGTGCCAGCAGATTGATGAAGACAAAAAAGCAATAAAAGCTTACTTTAAAAAAAACAGTTGCCCTGCGGCTGATTTTATGTTATACTACTAAAGTATTATTTTTGAACCATTGCTTGGAAATGCGCTGCTCCGGCGGTTTCTATGCTTTGGCGATTACAGAAAAATGGAGGAATTACAATGTTAACACCTGAAAGAAAACAACAAATCATCCTTGAAAACGCAAGACATGAAGGTGACACCGGTTCTCCGGAAGTACAGATCGCAGTTCTTACCGAACGCATTAAATATCTTACCGAACATCTGAAAGACCACAAAAAAGACCATCATTCCCGCCGTGGCCTGCTGAAAATGGTTGGCCAGCGCCGTGGTTTGCTGAACTATCTTATGGCTAAGGATATCGAGCGTTATCGTGCAATCCTTGCAAAGCTCGGCCTGCGTAAATAATTGGCAAATAAAGGCCTGCTTCACTGCGAAGCAGGCTTTTTTACAAGATACTGATTTTTATTGTAACCGATTGCCGGTTATGATAAAATAAAAAGGTAATTTAGTTTTAGGAGGAAGCCAAGTTGATTACAGCGTTAAGTGTATTGGACGTTATTGTCAGCATAGCATTAATTGGCGCTGTGCTTGCACAGTCCGGCAAGGGCTCCGGTTTGTCCGACGCTTTTGGCGGCGGCGGCGGTTATTTTGGCAAAGGCAACGATATGGACACGATGATGGCAAAAGCTACTATCGTTTTAGGCATTTTGTTTGCCCTTATTACTTTGGTAATTGCCAAATTAAGCATGTAATTTTATAAAACCATAAGCAAAGCTTTTGTAAAATCCTGCATCCTACCGATGTAGGATTTTTTTGTATGTGATATAATTATTATATATGTCAGGAGGTAGTGACGTGGCTAAACTTGGCGCAGAACCGTTCTTTTTTGCGGGCGGCGAAGAAGGCGT
This sequence comes from uncultured Phascolarctobacterium sp., assembly GCA_949287345.1. Lineage (GTDB taxonomy): Bacteria > Bacillota > Negativicutes > Acidaminococcales > Acidaminococcaceae > Fusicatenibacter_A. Next base: position 3,751 of record CASEGD010000063.1, read on the forward strand.
GCTTTTAATACATGGTTATACCGGCGCACCGGGCGAAATGCGCCTGCTGGGCGAATTTTTGCACCGCAAAGGCTATACCGTGCTGGGTGTGCTGCTGCCGGGCCATTGCACAACTCCCAAAAATTTATCTAAATATACTTTTGACGACTGGTACGCGGAAGTTAAACGCGGTTACGCACGGCTTAAAGCCAGATGCAGCAAGGTTTATGTGGCAGGACTTTCGATGGGCGGGCTGCTGACGCTGCGGGCAGCAGCAGAACTTGAGCCGGATAAGGCCGTTGTTATGGCAGCGCCGATTTATGTACACGACCGCAGACAGTTTTTGCTGCCGTGGCTGCATTTGTTAATCCGCTACGTTAAAAAGCATCAGCGCGTGTTTGACGGCGTGCCGGAGGAATACTGTGTGCAGTGCGAGGCTATGCCGACAAAACCTTTAATCAGCATGTTTAAATTTATTAAGGAATGTAAGCGCGGCTATTTAAAAAATATCACCGTGCCGTGCCTCATCATGCAGAGCAAAATTGAACATACCGTCCGCCGGCAGAGCGCGCAGTTTATTTATGACAACATTGCTTCCAAACGGAAAGAACTGGTGTGGTTTGAACACTGCGGACATATTTTGACATTAGATAAGGAAAGGGGAGCCGTATTTAACAAAATACTGGCTTTTTTACAGGAATAGATATGTTTGAAGATAAAGAGTATCCGATGTGTTTTGCCTGTGGCAAAATGAATCCCATCGGCTTGAAAATGACTTTTGAAATGGACGAAAAAGAGTGCGTATCGTATTTTACGCCGAAGCCGGAGCATCAGAGCTATAACGGCATGATGCACGGCGGTTTAATCAGCGTACTGCTGGATGAAATTATGGGGCATTACCTGTTCTGCATGGAAGGCAGGCCTGCCTACACCGCAAAAATGGAACTGCGTTACCGCCAGCCGCTGAAAATTGGAGAAGAAGTAAAATGCGTGGGTACGCGCGTTAAGCAAAAAGGACGCCTTGTGGAAATGCACGGCGAAATTATAACGAAAGAGGGCATTGTTGCGGCGGAAGCTACTGCCAAAATGATGCTGGAGGAATGAAATGATAAAAAGTAAGGAAAAAATACTGGAGTTTATGCGGCAAAGCAGGCAAAGCAGTTATGCGCCGCTGGCTGCCGAAGATTTAATTGAAGCCATCCCCATAACCGGCAACCTGAACACTTTTTGGCAGGAATTGAAGGAGTTGCAGGAAAACGGCGAAATTATCAAAACCCGTTTTGGCACTTTCGGTTTGCCGGAACGTATGGGGCTTGTTGTGGGGCGCGTTCAGCTGACGAGCAAAGGCTTTGGCTTTGTTATACCCGATAACAAGGGCGAGCGCCCGGATGTGTTTATACCTCCGCGCCTTTTGAACGGCGCGATGAACAACGACCGCGTTATGGCAAGGGTAGAAACCGCAGGCGGCGATAAACGTAAGCCTGAAGGCGAGATAATCCGCATTATCAAGCACGCCAATAATAAAATTGTCGGTACGTTTAAAGCAAGCCGCGATTACGGGTTTGTTGTGCCTGACGATAAACGCATCGGGCAGGATGTTTATATTTTAAAACGCAATTTTAACGGCGCAAAAACCAACCAGAAAGTTGTTGTTGAAATTACCGAGTGGGCGCAGGACAGCCGCCGCAATATCGAAGGCAAGATTGTAGAAGTGCTTGGCAACACCGGCGACGTTGGTATGGAACTTTTGTCGCTGATAAAGCAGTACGACCTGCCGTTGGTGTTTCCGGAGCAGGTTATCACGGCATCCAAACGTGTGCCGAAAACCATTAAAAGCACGGAGCTTGAAGGCAGGCGCGATTTGCGTGACCGTTTGATTGTTACTATCGACGGCGACGACGCCAAAGACCTTGACGACGCTGTTTTTGTGCAGCCTGCGGATAATGACGATTTTACGCTGGGCGTTTACATTGCCGATGTCAGCCATTATGTGCGTGAAAATACCATTCTGGACAGGGAAGCACAGGAACGCGGCACCAGCGTGTACCTTGTAGACCGCGTGCTGCCGATGCTGCCGGAGCGTCTTTCCAATGGTATTTGCAGCCTTAACGCCGGTGAGGACCGCCTGGTAATGTGCTGCGAAATGCTGATAGACAAAAAAGGGCGCATTAAAAGTTACGATATTTTCCCCGGCGTAATCAATGTGCGCTACCGCTTAAGCTACCGCATTGTACGCGAAATTCTGGTCAATAAAAATGCAGAATTAACGGAAAAATACCGCGACGCGCTGCCGATGCTGAACGAAATGGAAAAACTGTGCGTAATTCTGCACAAAAAACGTGTAACGCGCGGCGCGATAGATTTTGATCTGCCGGAACAGAAAGTAATTCTGGACGAGCAGGGCAGGCCGCTGGAGATTGTTCAGCGTGAGCACGGGCTTGCAGAATCCATTATTGAAGAATTTATGCTGGCCGCCAACGAAACCGTAGCGCGCCACATGGCCTTGCAGAAATGGCCGTTTATTTACCGCGTGCATGATAAGCCGCAGGAAGAAAAAATGCGCGACCTGTCGCTGCTGCTTTCGCGTTTTAACGTAAAAATGCCCGTTGCGGCAGAAGTTAAACCGCTGGCGCTGCAAAAAGCGTTAATCGCCATGGAAGGCCGCCCCGAAGAACGCATGGTATCAACCGTAGCACTGCGCTCTTTAAAACAGGCCGTTTACCAGACGGATAACATCGGCCACTTTGGCCTTGCGGCAGAATATTACACGCATTTTACCTCGCCAATCCGCCGTTACCCGGATTTGATTGTACACCGCCTGCTGCATAAATGGCTGGTTGACCCGTACATGAAGGAAAAGACCAAAGACGAATACATCGACAAGCTCGACCATATCGCCGAACATTCTTCAATCCGTGAGCGTACGGCGGCAGAAGCCGAACGTGCTACTGTCGATTTGAAAAAGGCAGAATACATGGCAGGGCACATCGGCGAAGAATACGACGGCATCATCAGCGGCGTTACCGCTTTCGGCATGTTTGTCGAGCTGGAAAACGGCGTGGAAGGCCTGGTGCATATTTCCAGCCTTCTGGATGATTATTACGAATTTATTGAAGAAAACTATGCGCTGATGGGCACGCATACGCGCAAGTGCTATCGCCTTGGCGACCCGGTACGCATAGAGGTTTTTCAGGTTAATATAGCCGAACGCAATATTGATTTTATCCTCGCGGGCGAGGATGAAAGCGTGCGCGAGCGCATTAAAATGCAGCTGGCAGAACAGCGTAAAACAGCGCCGCGTTACAGTACCGAGCCGGAAAAGAAAGGCAAAAAGAAAAAGGGCAAGAACAAATTTGCCAAACGCGGAAAGGGCGGCACCGGTGGAAACAAGTATTTGAAGGACGCCAAGCCCAAGCGCGGCAAACATAAGAAAAAACAGAGGAACAAATAGTGGAACAGAAGATAAAAATAGTTGCTGAAAACAGAAAAGCGCGCCACGATTACACCATTTATGAAACCTACGAGGCAGGCATTGCCCTGACAGGTACGGAGGTAAAATCGCTGCGCGCGGGCAAAGCCAATATGAAGGACAGCTATGCCCAGATTACCAAAAGTGCGGAAGTTATTGTTTGCAACCTGCACATCAGCCCTTACGACCAGGGGAACCGCTTTAACCATGACCCGCTGCGCGACCGCAAGCTGCTTCTGCACAGGGCGGAAATCCGCAGGCTCATCGGCAAGGTTAAGGAAAAAGGCTACACCCTTGTGCCGTTAAAAATGTATTTTACGCACGGGCTGATTAAAATTGAAATCGCGCTGGCGACAGGCAAAAAGCTGTATGACAAACGTCAGGACATGGCTAAACGCGACGCCAAACGCGAGGTTGAACGTGCTATGAAAGAGCGTAATAAATAAAAACAAAGGAGATGTTGTTATGAAGAAGATGTTGCTGCTTGTTTTGGCTGGCATACTTGCAATATCGGCAGTATGCTTTGCGCAAAGCCCCGCCAATGCGGAAGGCTACCAGAAAATTACGCCGCAGCAGGCAAAGGCGCGCATGACTGAACCCGGCGTGATTGTGCTTGATGTGCGTATGCAGCAGGAATATGACGCAGGGCATATTGCCAACGCAGTTTTGCTGCCGCTGCCGTTAATTGAAGCAGGCGACGCAGAAGTTGCCAGAGTGCTGCCTGATAAAGACGCTGAAATTCTGGTTTACTGCCGCAGCGGACGACGCAGTGCGATTGCTGCCAACGCTTTAATCAACATGGGTTATACCAATGTTTTGGACTTTGGCGGCATTAACGACTGGCCGTACGAAGTGGTAAAATAAAAAACGCAAAAAATAAAGGCTGGTTACAGTTGATACTGTAATCAGCCTTTTGTGTATTATAACAGCTGTTGAACAAATCCGTAATCAGCTGTTTCCGTGGCGATGGTGGAGATGAGGGGAGTCGAACCCCTGTCCGAAAATATTGCAATATAACTTTCTCCGAGCGCAGCACATCATTTTTTATTTCGCTTCAAAATCACCTGATGGCGGGTTACTTCGTCGCTATCCCGAAAAGTTTCCCCTAAAGCCCACGGGAGAAAGCCTTAAAGTATCCTGCTGTTGGCGTCCGGATCATTCCCGCAGGAAAGGAACGAAAGGACGTAGCATTAAGCTGCTAAAGCGTAATCGTTTTTAGCGTTTATTTTTAAACGTCCGCCGTTTAACGTGCTGACGGAAACACGGCTCGCTTATCATACCACACCTATCCCCGTCGAAACCAGTACATCCCCGAGATAAGTGAATTTCATTAAAATATTATAGCATATCTGTAACAAAATGTACAAGTGAAAATAATAAAATCCGCCGCAGCGGCAAGATTTGCAATTTTCTTTTATTTTTATACAGCAAAGTGTATAATATAATTATATAACTATTTTAATAAAGGAGAACGGCGATGAAGGAATACTCTCTCCCGTATGGCAGCGGCGAACAAAAAGTAATGCTGCCCGAAGAACATATATTGTATGACATTCACGGCAATAAAGCAGCCGTTGCCGGCGATATTAAAGCAGCGACGCTGGAAGCACTGCGCAATCCGATTGAAAGCGCACCGCTGAAGGACGTTGTTAAAGCAGGCGATAAGGTTGCGGTTATCGTCAGCGATATTACGCGTTTGGTGCGCACCGCAGATTTTTTACCCGTTGTTATTGATGAAATCAACGCGGGCGGCGTGCCCGACAGCGACATTACCATTGTTGTGGCAACCGGTACGCACCGCGCCCATACGCCGGAAGAAGACGTTATGGTTTGCGGCGCCGATATTGTAAAGCGCATTAAAATTCATCAGCATGACTGCCGCAATAACGACGAGCTGGTTGACCTTGGTGTTACCAGCCGCGGCACACCCATTTTAATTGATAAAACGGTGCTTGACGCTGATAAAATAATCATCACCGGCGCGTTATCCCTGCACCCGATGGCAGGCTTCGGCGGCGGGCGCAAAGCGGTTATGCCTGGTGTAAGCGGCTATGCCACCATTATGCATAACCACGCCATGGCGCTGGCCGATGAAGTCGGTGCAGGCTGCAACCCGCTGTGCGAAACAGGCATTTTGGAAAACAACCCGTTGCATGAGGATATGACCGAGGTTTGCGCCAAAATTAACCCCGCCTTTTTAGTAAACATGGTGTTCAGCCCCGAAGGAGACCTGCACGAAGTTGTGGCAGGGCACTGGTATAAAGCGTGGGAAAAAGGCTGCCACGATTTACTGGCTATGGCAGGTGTACATATTAAAGAGCAGGCGGACGTTGTTATCGCCTCCGCAGGCGGCAGCCCGAAGGACATTAACCTGTACCAGAGCTGTAAGGCGCACATGAACGCCGTTTTTGCCGTTAAACCGGGCGGCTATCTCATCTGCACGTTGGAATGCCCGGATATTAAAGAGCCTGCAATTTTTACCGACTGGTTCTCCAAATCCGACATTCTGCAATTTGAAAAAGATGTGCGCGCCGATTTTTCCATTCCGGCCTTTGTTGCGTTTAAAACGCGATGCATTGTAAATTCGCTGCATACCTATCTGGTAACGAAACCGGAGAACTTTAATTTTGTCCGCGCGACGGGGCAGACGCCGGTAGCGACGCTGGAAGAAGCATGGCAGCTGGTGCAGCAGGATTTAGCCAAAAATAACAAACAGGATTATACAATTACGATTATGGGGCACGCCTCCGCGACGCTGCCGATACTGGACAAATGAGCAAAATGAAAGAATACAGATTAAAATACGGCAAAGGCGAACAAAGCATCACTCTTGACGAAAATAAGGTGCTGCAAATTATCGATGCTGAGCCGGGAGCAAAAATTACCGATTTAAAACAGGCGGTGCTGGATGCTATCCGCAATTCGGTCGGCAGCGCACCGCTGCGCGAAGTTGTAAAAGCAGGCGACAAGGTTGTAATCCTCGTCAGCGACATCACACGCGCGTGGACAAAAACCAGCCAATACCTGCCAATAGTGGTGGAGGAGCTGAACAACAACGGCGTGCCCGATGAGGATATTTCCGTTATCGTCGCTGCCGGTACGCACCGTGCCAACACCGATGAAGAAAAGAAAATCATTCTGGGCGAAGATTTGTTCCGCCGCTTAAAAGTGTATGACCACGACGCTTATGACATGGACAAAAACGTGTACCTTGGCACGACCAGACGCGGTACTCCGGTGTACCTTGACAAGCGCGCGGTGGAAGCGGATAAGGTCATCCTTACCGGCGGAATTACGCCGCATTTATTTGCAGGCTTTGGCGGCGGGCGCAAAAGCATACTGCCCGGCATTGCCGCAGCGCAAACCATTAACCACAACCACGTTATGGCGCTCAGCGATACGATTGGCGGCGGCATTAACCCCGATACCTGCCTTGCCAAAACTTGGGATAACCGCGTCAGCGAAGATATGTGCGACGCAACTGCTATGCTGAACCCGTGCTTTCTGGTTAATTCCATTATGGATGCCGACGGCGATTTTTACGCAGTTGTTGCGGGCAACTGGCACGACGCATGGCTTGAAGGCACGCGCATAGTGCTTAAGCAGCAAAACGTAAAAACCAAAGCCAAGGCTGATATTGCAATTACGAGCGGCGGAGGTTTCCCTTACGATATGAATCTCTATCAGGGAATGAAGGCTTATGTCCCGGCGGCGATGTCGCTGAAAGAAGGAGGCGTGATGATTGCCGTGCTGGAGTGTGAGGACATTGCTGAACCGCCGGTATATTTTAACTGCTTCCATTATGATGATTTGAAGGAAATGGAGCAGGATGTGCGCGACGGCTTTACCATACCGTTTTATGTGGCGTTTTACACCTGCTGCCTGGCGGAACGCTTTACCGTTATTCTGGTAACGAAGCCCGAAAACTTTGAAAAAGCACGCAAAACACGCGCTGTGCCTGTAGCTACGCTGGAAGAAGCAATGCAGATGGCGGAAAAAATCGTTGGCAAGGATTACACTGTTAACATCATTCCGCACGGCATGGCAACCATACCTGTTTTTGATTAAATTAAAATAAATTTTTTCAGGGGAAAGGAAGATGAATATGGCATTGAAAAATTTTAAATTCGGTTTTGGCGACGGCTATCAGGAAGTAGCCCTGCCGGAAGAACACA
>CASEGD010000064.1 GCA_949287345.1 uncultured Phascolarctobacterium sp.
AGCGTGTTAAGTTATTTATGGCGTTTTTAAAAAATTGTAAATTTTTTTCGCCAAAGGGCTTGCCAAAATTTTTATTTTCAGTTATAATCATTTTCACGTCGCTTTTGCGTGGCCACAATTAAGCGGATAAAACTGTTAAAGAAAGGACTGTTTTTTTGCCAAAACAAAATCATAAGCCCGTAATTTTTATTGCTTTGCCACAAGTGGCTGCGCCTGTTAAACCAAACGGCGATATTAGTTTATGCGTTTTTTACCATCCGCTGCTGCACCGCAAAACACGCCGCAGCGTTCTTTACTGCCGTAAAACGGCATAAAAAAGAGCCTTACACAAATGTGTAAGGCTCTTTTACTTTATTTGACTTTTTGGTTTTGTTTGTTATAATAATTATAGAAATGCAAATGGCTGCCGATAGACGGTTAGCCGCAAAATTTAATGGTTATTGACAAAGTAACAACCGCTCAGTTTTGCAGACGTGGCGGTTGTTACTTGTTTTTATGCGATATATCCTTACCAAGGGAATAACCAAGGCTAAAGACCGCTATTGTATAACCGATTATGGTTAACAATTCAAAAACGTTCACGTTATCCCCTCCTTCATAGCATTTCCGGCAAGCCGGATTTCTATTTATCGGAGGGTCACAGTCCCTCCGTTGGAGGGCTAACCGCCTACCGTTATGGCAGCACATTTGCTTTATTATACACAACTAAAAAGCACCCCATACTTTCGTATGAGGTGCTTTTGTGTTTCGGTTTTAAATCTGTTATCTGCGTTCGCGGATACGAGCTGCTTTACCGGTGAGGTTACGCAGATAGTAGAGTTTTGCACGGCGAACTACGCCACGGCGTGCAACTTCGATTTTTTCGATTCTGGGGCTGTGCAGCGGGAAAGTTCTTTCAACGCCTACGCCATAGGATACACGGCGTACGGTAAAGGTTTCACGGACACCGCCGCCGCTGCGGGCAATAACAACGCCTTCAAACATCTGAACGCGTTCACGGCTGCCTTCAACTACCTTTACATAAACTTTTACAGTGTCGCCTGCACGAAAATCAGGGATGTCGGAACGAAGCTGTTCTTGTTCCAAAACTTCAATAATGTTCATAATTTCCTCCTCAATCATAGACGTTCATGTGCGAACACTTCACAGCGGACCGTCCGTTTTACACAGAGGCTATTATATCATAGCCTGCCTTAATTTGCAAATGTTTTTGCAAATTATTTTTGCCACCATGCTTCGCCCGCCAGTCGGTCAAGGATAATCGCCACGGCACTGCGCACACACAGGTGGTTATAATTGCTGGGGCCGTAAATTGGCTCTAAAATATAATCAAAAGCGGCCATGGTTTCTTTTTCCATGCCAAAGCCGGTGCCAAACAGTACAAAAAGCGGCCTGTCACCGTTTTGCAGCATGCCGCGCGCCTTCCGGTAGCTGATAGTGTTGGGGTAAACACGCGCGTCGGTAGTTACGGTTACCGGCTCTTTACCGGTCATTTTGCGCACTTCGTCAATGGCTGCGGCAATATCCGCAACATACGCCACGCGGTCCAGCGCTTCGCTGCGGTCCGGGTTATAAACGCGCCCAAAACCGTGCTGCCAGTAGCCGATAATTTTTTGTATAATTTCCTTCTGCGCGTTATGCGGATGGATTAAAAAATATTTTTTAACGTCGTAGGTGCGCGCCGTGCGGGCGATATCATGAATATCAAAATTCGTTACCGCCGTGGCAATGACCTGCATGCGCTTGTTATAAATCGGGTAATGCACAAGCCCGACGAATAAATCAGCCATTTTCTTCACCAGCCAGTTCCGCTTTTATCTCTGCCATCAGTTTGGCGTCTGCCTTGTCAAATTTTTCCGGCAGCAAATCGGGACGGTGCAGATACGTTGCTTTAAGCGACTGTTTGCGCCGCCATTTAGCAATTAGCGCGTGGTTGCCGCCGCGCAAAACTTCCGGCACGGTTAAACCTTCAAACTCCACCGGGCGGGTGTACTGCGGGTATTCCAGCAGCCCGGTCGAAAAGGAATCTTCTTCGGCGCTGGCCATTTTGCCAAGCACGCCGGGAATAAACCTTGCCACCGCATCCATTACCATCAGCGCCGGCAGCTCGCCGCCGGTCAGAACATAATCGCCAACGGAAAGTTTTTCATCCACCCAGTTAAAAATGCGCTCGTCAAAGCCTTCGTAATGCCCGCAGACAAAAATTAAATCCTGCCCGGCATGGGCGTAATCTTCAACAATATTTTGCTTTAAGGTTCTGCCGCCGGGGCAAAGGGCAATAACGCGCGCTTCGGGCAATTCTTCCTTCGCCTTGCGGATAGCGGCAACAAAAGGCTCGGGCTTAAGCACCATGCCTGCGCCGCCGCCGAAGGGAGAATCATCCACCGTGCGGTGCTTGTCGTGCGTAAAATCGCGCGGGTTGATGCAGCTTACGGAAAGCAGGCCGGCTTCAATGCCGCGCCCGACGATGCTGTAAGCACAAACCTGCTCAATCAGCTCCGGAAACAGGGTTACAAACAAAAATTTCATTTTTCATCAACCCATTCCGGCAGTTCCACCACAATGCGGCGTTCTTCCGGGTTAATTTCCTTAACGTGCTGCTTAAGTGCCGGCACCAAAAGTTCTTTGCCTCCGGCAGCAGCAACTACATAAACATCGTTGCTGCCGGTGCTGATAACGTCTTTCAGCTCTCCGATTTCCGCGCCTGCGGTATCAATAACCCTGCAGCCCAAAAGGTCGGCAACGTAAAATTCGCCTTCTTCAAGTTCCGGCAAATCTTCCGTGCGGATAAAAACCTTTTTGCCGCGCAGTAATTCAGCTTCGTTCATATTATTGACCTCGCGGCACTTTACCAGCGCCATTCTTTTGTGAAAACGGGCATTTGTCAGATGCAGCGTGCGCCCGTCATCCAAAAGCAGGTAATCCAGGTCAAGAAACTGCTCCGGATGTTCCGTTTGAGGCAATATACGAATATCGCCCCGCACACCGTGCGGAGCGACGATTGTTCCAATACAAATTTGTTTATCCATTAGTCGCGGAAGGCAATGATTTTGCCGTCTTCGGTAAGGATTTCTGCTCTTGCAAGAGCGTCAAGGTCGGTACCGATAGTTACTTCAACGGTACGTTCCAAGGTGCCGTGGCCGATTTCTGCGCCGATTTCCAAATCCTGCGCACGTTTCAGCCTTGCTTCCGCTTCAGCCTTGGCAGCCTGGCGTTTGCTTCTTTCGGCATCAATCTGGCTGCGCAGCGCCGGCAGCACGCTTAAATCACCGGCAGCCTGGGCAAGAGCTTTTTTAGCCTGGAATTCAAAATGTTCAAGTTCCAGATCCATCTTCTTTATAGTTTCTTGGACATCGCCAATAATTTTCAATTTTAAATCTTCGGTAACCTTTGCTTTAACGGCAACAGGCACCCTGACAAACATTTTATCCATTATCAGCCCATCCTTTAGACGATCTCTACAATCACTTTTACATTCTCGCGGGTAGCAACGGCTTTCATAACAGTGCGGATTGCCTTGGCAATGCGGCCCTGTTTGCCGATAACCTTGCCCATATCTTCAGGAGCAACATGGAGGCGGAGAACCGTGGTGGTACCGGTGGTTTCCTCCTCCACTACTACTGCAGACGGATTGCTGACCAAAGACTTGGCCATAACTTCTACCAATTCTTTCATGTCAATCACGCCTCATTTCATTTTGCTTTAGATTCAGCATATTTTTTCATGATACCACCTTTGCTGAACAGGTTTTTAACGGTATCGGTCGGCTGTGCGCCTTTGTTCATCCAATCGATAGCTTTTTCTTCATCAATTTTTACGTTAGCCGGTTCAGTGGTGGAATCGTAGTAACCGATGCTTTCAATGATACGGCCGTCACGCGGAGAACGTGCGTCTGCAACAACAATACGGTAGAACGGAGCTTTTTTAGCGCCCATACGTTTCAAACGGATTTTTACTGCCATTTTAGTTTCACCTCCTCCAAATGGATTTAATAATTTATTAGTGCATAAAAGGAAGCTTGAAGCCGCCTTTTGAAGCAAACTTAGCCATGCCGCGCATCTGTTTCATCATCTTTTTGCTTTCTTCAAACTTTTTCAAAAGACGGTTAACATCCTGTACACGGGTGCCGCTGCCTGCGGCGATACGTTTACGCCTGCTGCCGTTGATAATTTCCGGGTTGCGGCGTTCTTTCACGGTCATCGACTGGATAATTGCTTCGATGTGGACAAATTCTTTCTGGTTCACATCGGATTCTTTCAGCTTCTGGGCTACGCCGCCCATGCCGGGAATCATGCCGAGGATATTTTCCAGCGGGCCGAGTTTTTTAATCTGCTGAATCTGGTCAAGGAACTGTTCCAGCGTAAATTCGTTTTTACGCAGTTTCTTTTCCATTTCCAGCGCTTTCGCCATATCGGTGGTGGACTGTACCTTTTCGATAAACGACAAAATATCGCCCATGCCGAGGATACGCGAAGCCATGCGGTCCGGGTAGAAAGGTTCGAGGGCATCGAGCTTTTCGCCCATGCCGACGAATTTTACCGGACGGCCTGTTACCGCTTTTACGGAAAGCACCGCGCCGCCTCTGGCGTCGCCATCGAGTTTGGTTACAATCAAACCGTCGATGCCAAGGTCGTTGTTAAAGCTTTCGGCGACCGTTACTGCGTCCTGGCCGGTCATAGCGTCTACAACCAGCAGAATTTCGTGCGGATTTACCGCCGCTTTAATGTTCCGCAGCTCGCCCATCAGTTCTTCGTTGATGTGCAGACGGCCTGCGGTATCTATAATGACGGTATCGTAGTTCATGCTGTGGGCTTTTTCCATTGCTTGTTTGGCAATTTCCACAGGCGATACCTGGTCACCCATTGTAAATACGGGGATATTGAGCTGGTCACCCAGAACCTGCAATTGCTTGATAGCAGCCGGGCGGTAAACGTCGCCTGCCACCAGCATGGGGTGTTTGCCCTTTTTGCGCAGCATGTTGGCCAGCTTGCCGGCAGTGGTGGTTTTACCTGCGCCCTGCAAACCGACGAGCATAATTACCGTCGGGGGCTTCGGCGAAACAGCCAGCTTGCTTTGCGTGCCGCCCAAAAGCTGGGTCAGCTCCTCGTTAACTATTTTAATAATCTGCTGCCCCGGCGTTAAGCCTTCGTTGACAATTTCGCCAACGGCGCGCTCGCGGATGGTGGCAACAAAATCTTTAACTACCTTAAAGTTAACGTCCGCTTCCAGAAGTGCCATACGCACTTCGCGCAGCGGCGCTTTTAAATCGTCTTCAGTTATCTTGCCGCTGTTGCGGAACATTCTGATAGCGCCCTGAAGGCGTTCAGACAAATTTTCAAAAGCCATTTTTACCTGCCTTCGGTTTCAAAATCCGTTAAAAGATTTTTTAACCTGTTAAGTAACTCTTTATCTTCGGTTTGTGTATATTCATCAAGCAGCCTGCGTGCTTCAGCGTGCAGGCGCTCCTGTTTTTCCTCGCGTTCCAGCAGCTTCATTTTGGCTTCGTAGCGTTCCAAAAGCTGCTCCACACGGTGGATTAAATCATGCACGGCCTGCCGTGATACCTCAAGCTCCGCGGCAATTTCCGCCAGCGACAGGTCATCGCAGAAATACAATTCCATGCAGCTTTGCTGCTTTGCCGTTAAAAGCGGGCCGTAAATATCATACAGCCTGCCGAGGCGTATTCTCTGCTGAAAACTGTCAATCTGCATAGCGTAACCGTACCTTCTTAATCAAGTCAACGTATGTATTATACCTAAAGCAAAGCAGCCTGTCAAGTGTTTTTACTTGTCAGTGTTAAATAATGCGTCAACAAATTTTTCAGGCTCAAACGGGCGGAAGTCCATAATGCCTTCGCCAACGCCAATCCATTTAACCGGCAGCCCCAGTTCTTCACGGATAGCGATAACCACGCCGCCTTTGGCTGTGCCGTCAAGTTTGGTCAGCACAACGCCGGTAACATTGGCGGTTTCGGTAAACACTTTGGCCTGCGCAATAGCGTTCTGTCCGGTGGTAGCGTCCAGCACCAAAAAGGTTTCGTGCGGCGCGCCGGGTTCTTCGCGTTTAATTACGCGGTGGATTTTTTCCAGTTCGTTCATTAAATTGGCTTTATTATGCAAACGCCCTGCGGTATCAATAAACAAAATATCCGCCTTGCGGGCGATGGCTGCTTTCATGGCGTCGTACACAACGGCTGCCGGGTCTGCGCCTTCTGCGTGCTTGATAACGTCGCAGCCTGCGCGCTGCCCCCAAATTTCCAGCTGTTCGGCAGCAGCGGCACGGAAGGTATCGGCAGCGGCAATCATAACCTTGTGGTTGAACAAATGGAAGTAGTTAGCCAGCTTGCCGATGGTTGTGGTTTTGCCCACGCCGTTAACGCCAACCACCAGAATAACAGTCGGCGAACCGCTGAGGTTGGTACGCTGCCCTTCTTCGGTCAGCATGTCGACCAGATATTTTTTCAAAAAGGGCACAACATCTTCGGTGCCGCTAATTTCTTTTTTACGCGCAGCCTGGCGCACGGCGGCAATCAGCTTTTCGGTGGTTTTAGCACCCACGTCCGCGCTTAACAAAATCATTTCCAGCTCGTCCAGAAAATCATCGTCAATCTCGGCGGACATGCCGACCAGTACCTCAATGCGCTCGGTAAAGTTTTTGCGGGTCTTTTGCAGTCCGTCCTTCAATCGTTCAAAAAATCCCATCTTGCTACTCCTTTTCCGTAAGTTTAACTGATAACAATTTGGAAACACCGGATTCTTCCATGGTTACGCCGTGCAGCACGTGCGCGGCTTCCATAGTGCCCTTGCGGTGGGTAATTACAATAAACTGCGTGTTTTCGGCATAAGCCGATAAAAATTTGGCGAAGCGGTCTACGTTAGCTTCGTCCAACGCCGCGTCAATTTCGTCCAGAATGCAGAAAGGCGCAGGGCTGTAGCTTAACAGCGCAAACAGCAGGGCGATTACCGTCAGCGCCCTTTCGCCGCCACTTAACAAAAACAGGCTTTGCAGCTTTTTGCCGGGCGGCTGCACTTCAATATCAATGCCGCTGTTCAAAACATCGGACGGGTCGGTAAGTTTTAAATAAGCCGTACCGCCGCCGAACAATTTAGAAAAATACAGGTTTATTTTGGCAAAAGCCTCTTTAAAACGCCTGCTCATGCCGCTGTTTATCTCGCTGATAACGCTTTCGAGATTGTTTTTGGCTTCGGCAAGGTCGTCATACTGCTTCTGCAAAAATTCATAGCGTTCTTTAACAGCGGCGTACTGCTCAATCGCCGCCGTGTTAACAGGCCCAAGTTCATCAATTCGCCTTTGCAGGCTTAATTCCTGCCTGCGCAGGGCGTTATCGCTTGCATCCAGCAAAGTTTCGGCATGCGCTTCTTCCAAAGTCAGGCCGTAATCGTTTTGCAGCTGATCCAGCACATGCTCATATTCCGCATTCTGCTTCACGCTTTCCAGCGCCGCCTGGTTGCGTTTCTTTTCGGCGTCCTCCAGCGCTTTCTGCGCCGATGCCAGCGCCAGAGCCGCAGCTTCCTGCTTACCGGCAATAGCAATGCGCTGCGCGGTAAATTCTTCCCTGCCGCCGCTGATGGCGCTCAGTTCGCCCATCAAAGCTTCCGTGCGCTGCGCCAGTTCCGCTTTTTTCGCCGTGCTTTCGGCAATAGCGTTTTCAAGGTTCTGCTGCTCGTTTTCGTTAGCCAGCACTTCACGCTGCAGGCGTTCCATTTCGCCGTCCAGCTGGTGCATGCGCTCTGCCATCATTGTAGTTTTGGCGGTTGTAGCTTCGCTTTCCACGCGCGCGTCCTGCAAACGGCGGCGGATGCTTTCCAGCTCGCTCGTTTCCGCCTGCATTTTTTTCTGCAGCGCGTCCAGATGGATCTTGCTTTCCGTATCCTGCTTTTCAATTTCGGCAAGCTGCGGTTTTAAAGACTGCAAGTCTTCGCGCGCTGCCATATATTCCTGCCCGATGGCGCTTCTGTCGTCCAAAAGCACTTCCAAATGCTGCGCAAGGCGTTGTTTTTCCGCTTCCGCACGGCTTAACGCCGATGTCAGTTCCGCGCGTCGCACGGCATATTTTTGCAGCTCCGCCTTTAAGGCGTTTTCCTTCTGCGCATATCCCTTCAAAACGTCTTCCGAACTTTCGGCCTGCTCCTGATAGCCAAGCAGCTCTTTATGCAAAGCGCGTTCCTGCTGTTCCAGTTCTTCAATTTCTCTGGTGCGCGACAGGAAGCCTGCTTCCTTCTGCTGCCTGCTGCCGCCCGTCAGCGAGCCGCCCGCATTGACA
>CASEGD010000065.1 GCA_949287345.1 uncultured Phascolarctobacterium sp.
ATCCAACTTAAAATTTTATTGATATACAGGATGGGAACTTGTTTCCCATCCTTTTTTGCTGTATAATAGTAGCGTTGAGTATATTTAATTTTAGGAGGCTGTTTGATGAGCTTAGCTGTTGATACAACCAAACGCAATAAAAAATATGTTATTACTTACACCGTTGTAGGTATTGCATGTTTTGTTATGTTTATCGTTTCCATTTTACGTTATGTATATCTTAACGTGCTGGAACCCGTGCCTATTTTCTTTTACGCAATGCTGGTATGGATTTTGCTGCTGCGCTGCAAACCGACTTATGATGTTAGCGTAGAGCGCAAATATTTAAAAATTGTTAAGCATGATATCTGGGGCAAAACCAGGGTTTTTGAAATCCCTTACCGTGAAATTGCCGCTATTTTCAGCTATCAGCCCAAGCTGATGCGTACCGTTAAGTTCCGCTATTCTTACAGGCTGAACAGTGCGCTTGATGCGCGTACTTTGTGGACGTTGGCATGGCGCAGAAGTTTTGACGATGGCAGCGAAGCCAATGTACGTATTTATTTTAAAGCTTCCAAAGAAGTTATGGACGCTTTGGCTGAAAAAATGCCGAACCGCGTTAATGTGCCTGAAGAACTGGCTGATTTTAACATGCTGGTTAAAGAGGGCGTAATTGTTAATAACGAAAGAAAATTGAAAGAAGCTGAAGCTGAAATTCTGGATAAGAGCGTAGAACAGATTGAAGCTGAAGCAAAAATTGCCGGGGAAATGGTTGCCGAGGCAGAGGCTAAAGAAGACGCAGCCGAAGCTAAAAAAGCCGAAAAGAAACAAGAGGTGTGACGGATGTATTGCAGATTTTGTGGACAAGAGCTGCCGGATGATTCCGCATTTTGCAGTAAGTGCGGTAAAGCTGTACAGCATGGAGGTGCGGAAGCTGCACCGGTAAAAACGGAACCCGTAAAACCGCCTGCGCCGCCGAAACCGGCCGTTGAACACTGCCGCATGGAACTGGTGGAAATCGACAGCCCGTGGTCGCTGTTTGGCAATACCCGCAACAGATTTGAGGTTATAAATGATAAGGGCGAGGTAATTTACCAGTCCGATAAATTTAAGGTAAGCGGTTTCAGCTATGACGGGCCGGAGGAAGTAAGCAAAAAATACCGTGACCTGGTGGAAAAAGCGGTTTTGACTTTGGCCGTTGACGGCTGGAAGAAGCTGCCCGGTTACCGCCGCCGCTGGTTTGAACTGGACTTTGAAAGAAAAATAAAAGACAAAGAAGATTGATTTTAACGCTGCCTGCGCAAAAACGCGGGCAGTTTTTATTATATTAAGCTTTTTTGTGAAATTTTTTGCAGAATTTTAGCAATATATACACAGAAGCCGAAAAATTTGATATAATAAATTGGAGTATCTGTAAACAGGATGCAAAGTTTTGTTGATACTTGCGACGCTGATTTTTGAAAGGGTGATTATTTATTGAGCCACAACAAGATGAAGCTTTTACCGGCCGACGACAGGCCGCGCGAGAAGCTGATTGAACATGGCCCGGATATATTAAGCAATTCGGAATTATTGGCGATTTTAATCAGGACGGGTACGACGGAGCGTTCGGCGCTTGATATTGCACGCGAGCTGACGGATAACGGCGGTTTGTACAGTAATATCGCGCAGGCGCGCAGCGTGGCCGACCTATCTAAAATAAAAGGGCTTGGCCCGGCAAAGGCGGCGACTATTTTAGCGGCCGTGGAGCTGGGCAGGCGTGTTGCCGGTGCTGACCCGCAGAAGAAAGTGAAGCTGTCATCACCGGAGGCTTGCGTAAGTTATTTAATGCCGCGTATGCGTTATGAGCAGCAGGAAAAGTTTTTGGTGCTGCTTTTGGACAGCAAGAACCAGCTGCTTAAATGCCAGCAGGTTTCGGAGGGCACATTGAACGCATCGGTGGTGCACCCGCGCGAGGTGTTTGCCCCGGCGATGCTGCACCGTGCGGCATGTGTGCTGGCGGCGCATAACCACCCTTCGGGTGACCCGGCGCCAAGCATTGAGGACCGCAAACTGACGCAGGCGCTAAAAGCAACCGGCACGGTAATGGGGATTCCGCTTCTGGACCATATCATTATCGGCGACGGCAGATATTTCAGCTTTAGAGAAAATGGGTATTTGGATGAATGAGGTGTAGTTAATGATTAGTTTTTTCAATAAATTTTCGCATGACATGGGTATTGACCTTGGCACGGCTAACACGCTGGTGCATGTAAAGGGCAAGGGCATTATTATCCGCGAGCCTTCCGTTGTGGCTGTTGACAAGGCCAACAACGAGGTACTGGCAATCGGCGCGGAAGCCAAGCAGATGATTGGCAGGACGCCTGGGCATATTATTGCTATCCGCCCGATGAAGGACGGCGTTATTGCCGATTTTGACATTACGCAGTCGATGCTGAAATTCTTTATCAAAAAAGCTATCGGCAGAAATTCGCTGGTGCGCCCGCGTATTGTTGTAGGCGTTCCTTCCGGCGTTACGGAAGTTGAAAAACGCGCGGTTATCGACGCTACTGTGCAGGCCGGCGCGCGTGAAGCGTACCTGATTGAAGAACCGATGGCGGCTGCTATCGGCGCAGGCCTGCCGGTGCAGGAAGCAACGGGCAGTATGGTTGTCGATATCGGCGGCGGCACCTGCGAAGTTGCGGTAATTTCGCTGGGCGGCATTGTTGTAAGCAAATCCATCCGCACGGGCGGCGACGCTATGGACGACGCTATTGTGCGCTATATCCGCAAAACCTTTAACCTTTTGATTGGCGAGCGTACTGCAGAACAGGTTAAAATCAATATCGGCACGGCTATGCCTTTGGAAGCCAAAGAAGAAATGGATATCCGTGGGCGCGATTTGTTAACCGGCCTGCCGAAAAATGTTACGATTAACAGCAACCAGGTTTGCGAGGCTTTGGAAGAGCCTGTAACCAATATTATTGACGCTGTTAAAAATACTCTGGAACGTACCCCGCCTGAACTGGCGGCCGATATTATGGACAGGGGCGTTGTTATGACGGGCGGCAGCTCGCTTTTGCGCAACCTTGACCGTATTTTGAGCAGGGAAACCGGCATGCCTGTATATGTATCGGACGACGCGCTGAGCTGCGTTGCGCTGGGCACCGGCCTTGCCGTTGAAAATGTTGATGTTTACAAAAAAGGCTTTATGGCCTCCAATACTACTGACTGAAGGAACAAAGTGTGAACAAGAAGTATTTAAGCCTGGGGCTGGCTGTGGCAGTGCTGTTGGCGCTGTTTGGCATGGCCTTGCAGGACCCGCTGCGCTTTCCGGTTATTAACAGGGCGGTAACGGCCGTTATTACGCCTTTTGCGGCGGCAACAAACGCCGTCGGCGGATTTGTGGATGATACCGGCAAAGCCATGACGACGGTTGAAAGCCTGCAGCAGGAAAATGAAACACTTCACAACGAAATAAACGAGCTGCGCTATGCCAACCTTGCCATGGCGGATATTTACGCTGAAAACCAGCGCCTGCGCGAGATGCTGAATTATAAAAATTCGCACCCGGACGAACAGTTGGTTGTGGCCAAAGTGCTGGGGCGCGCCCCCGGCGAGCTGCGCGACAGCCTGTATATCGACAAGGGCACGGAGGACGGCGTACAGCAGGATATGGCTGTGGTAACACCGGACGGGCTGGTGGGGCTTGTCGATGAGGCCTATGCTTCTTCTGCCAGAGTAATGCTGGTGACGAGTACGCGCTGTAATGTCGGTGCGCGCATTTTGCGTGCCAATTCGCGTGCGGTGGGTATTGTTGCGGGCCGCGGCGGCGATAACGTACCGCTTTTAATGGAACATCTGCCGCGCGAGGCGGAGGTTTATGCGGGTGATGTGGTAGTAACCAGCGGCTACAGCCAGAACCATCCGTCGGGCATTGTTATCGGCACGGTTAAGGAAAGCAGCCTTGATGCGGCCGGGCTTCTGCGTAATGCGACGATTGAGCCTGCGGCTGTAAGAAGCGGCATGGAAGAAGTGTTTGTGGTTATCTGGCATCAGCAGGACGGTATTGCAAAATGAAAAAGCTGATGTTTTTTATAGTTTATTTAGTGTTGTTTGGCATCCAGCTGACGGTGGAGCAGCCTGCATGGTTTAAATTTGACCTGGTGCTGCTGTATGTTTACGCTATGGCGATGGTTTACGGAGCGCAGACGGGCGCGGCCATCGGCGGGGCGGCCGGACTGATGTATGATTTTCTGAGCGGGGCCGTGTTTGGTTTTCATACTTTAACGCGCAGCGCGGTGGGCTTTGTAACCGGCTATATTAAGGAGCAGGTTTTTAAGGAGCATTTTGCCTACCATTTAACTGCGGCACTGGTGATAACAGCAGGCATACGCGTGCTGTTTTTCTTTGTGGCGCTGTTTTTAACGCCGTTAGCGGACGGCGGCTTTTTATACGCTTATTTGCAGGACACCCTGGCTTATTGCCTGGGCAATATGGTATTTGTGATACCTGTTTACAAGCTGTGCCTGTTAATTGCACACTGGCACAGGGAGTAACAGGCTTATTTTGAAGGAGTTTGGGCTATGCTGAACAAAAGATATGCCAACCGCTTGGAAGCCATGCTGATTGCGGCCGTTTGCATTTTACTGGTGCTTTTGGGACGCATGGCCTATTTGCAGCTTTTTAAGGGAGATTTTTATGGCGAGCAGGCCGACGGCAACCGTTTGCGCCGTACAAAGGTGACGGCGCCGCGCGGTATTTTTTACGACAGGGATGGCGTGGAGCTGGTAAACAACCTGCCGGGCTATGTAGTGGCGCTGCGCAGGCAGAACAATCCTTATGACGAGGAGCTTTTGCGCGCGCTGTCGGATATTATCGACATGCCGGTGTCGGAAATGCGCAAAAAGCTGGAAGAAAACAGCGACAGCTATGAGCCGACGCGCCTGAAAAGCAATATTACCCCGGAAATGCTGACCAAGCTGGAGGAAAAGAAACGCGAACTGCCCGGCGTGATGATTGAAATCCAGCCGGTGCGCAATTATTTGTTTAAGGAACTTGGCGTGCATGCTATCGGTTACGTGGGCGAGGTAAGCCAGTACGATATTACGCAGGGTTCTTACAAAAATATGCCGGTGGGCAGCGTGGTAGGCAAGTTTGGTTTGGAAAAAACTTACGACCGCTATGTGCGCGGCATCGACGGCAGTTATGACGAAGAAGTTGACGTTGCAGGCAATGTTGTCAAGCAGCTGGGGCAGATTGACCCCGTGCCCGGCAAAAGTTTGCAGCTGACGATAGATAAGGATTTGCAGCAGGTAATGGAAAAGGCTGTGGATGACCATCTGGCTTATCTGCGGTCATCGGGAATCGCGCCCGGCGCACGTGCGGCGGCGATTGTTGCCTTAGACCCTAAAACCGGTGCAGTGCGCGCCATGGTAAGCCGCCCGGCTTTTGACCCGAACCTGTTTGTACATGGTATCAGCGAAAAAGACTGGAACATTATCAATAACGACCCCAATTACCCGATGACCAATAAAGTTATTGGCGGCGAATACCCGCCGGGCTCGCCGTTTAAGATTATCACCGGTGCGGCGGCGCTGGAGCTGGGCAAGGTAACGCCTGATGAACTGATTTTTGACAGCGGCAGGCACTGGCTGATTGATATGCGCAACGCAGGCGGCGAGGCGCTGGGCTGGCTGAACTTCCACGAAGCGCTGCGTAAATCGGATAATGTATATTTTTACGAGATGGGCAACCGCCTTGGCGTTGATAATATTGTAACTTTTGCTAAAAAATTCGGTATCGGCTCACCGACAGGCATTGAGCTGGAGGGCGAATTAAGCGGCCTTTTGCCGACGCCGGAGAATAAAAAGAAAGCCTTCCCGGGTGAAACATGGATGCTGGGCGATACCTTTAACGCCGCTATCGGGCAGGGCATTAACCTGGCAACGCCTTTGCAGCTGGCAATGGTAATGAGCTGCGTGGCGGCAGACGGCGTATACCATCCGCCGTATCTGGTGGAAAACCTGCTGAACAACGACGGCAGCATTTATCAGAAGGTTGAGCATAAACCGGCAAGGGATATCGGCGTTTCGCAAAACACCTTGCATCTGATACAGAATGCGCTGGAAGGCGTAGCGGAAGCCGGCGGTACGGCGGCGTACTTTGCTGATCTGCCGAGGCAGATAGCGGCTAAAACCGGTACGGCCGAAAACCCGCACGGGCAGGACCACGGCTGGTTTGTAGCTTATGGCCCGGCAGAGGACCCGGATTTGGTTATTGCCTGCATTGTAGAGCAGGGCAGCTTTGGTACTTTGGCCGCAGGCCCGATTGTATATAAGGTTTTTGAAGAATGGTTCAGGCAGGAGGGGTTCAATAACAGCGCCCCGGCCGTGAAATAACGGAGGCAGTATGCAGCTTAACAGATATTTGCGTAATATAGACTGGTGGCTGGTGTTTGCGGTAGCTGCGCTTATCGGCATCGGGCTGATGCTGATTGCCAG
>CASEGD010000066.1 GCA_949287345.1 uncultured Phascolarctobacterium sp.
CGGATTTTAGCAACATTTACTAAAGAACAACTGCAAAAATCGAACCTGAGCGAAGCGAATTTCGTATTTTTGTAGTTGTTATGCTAATAGTTGCGTAGCGAGCCGCGCCAGCGACGAAGCGGGAAAATCCGCCTAGCCGCGGAACTTTCTTGGTTCGTTCTTTGGTTACAAAGAATGAACATAAGTTAAAAACAAAAATATTAAAAATAATATCGTAACTGCAAAGATAAAAACAACAACACCCTTTATTTGACTTTTCGTTTATGTTTGCTATAATAATTATAGAAATGCAAATGTGCTGCCGATAGACGGTTAGCCTTAGATAATTAGCTTTTTGAAATAGCCGTATCCTTGGCGGGGGCGGCTATTTCTGTTTATTAGAATGGTTAGAACCAATCATATATCCGACGCTAAATATCGTCGCGGTGTAACCTATAAAGGCCATCATCGTTAAAATATCCACGCGGATCACCTTCTTCAACATGAATTTTCTGTTATTTGCATAACAGAATTTCTATATCATCGAAGGGTCACAGTCCCTCCGCAGAGGGCTAACCGCCTACCGTTATGGCAGCACATTTGCTTGTTTATTCTAACAGAAAAATATAAATCTGTAAAGATACGCAAAAAAGGCAAAGGTTATATTATTTATAACCTTTGCCTTTTTAATTATACCCTTATTTAACCGCAATTACTTCAATCTCGCAAAGCACGCCTTTGGGAATTGCTTTTACAGCTACGCAGCTGCGTGCCGGTTTGCCGGTAAAGTATTTGGCGTATACTTCGTTAAATGCGGCAAAGTCTGCCATATCTGCCAAAAAGCAGGTAGTTTTTACAACATTGGTATAATCCAGACCTGCTGCGGCCAAAATAGCGCCGACGTTTTTGCAGCTCTGCTCCGCCTGCGCGGTAATACCTTCCGGCACTTCGCCGGTAGCCGGGTCAACCGGGATTTGCCCGGAAGCAAAAATAAAATTGCCGACTTCCATTGCCTGAGAATACGGTCCGATAGCAGCCGGTGCTTTTTCGGTATTGATAACTTTCATTATAAACCCTCCTTAAAGTCTTTCTGTTTAAAGTATATCAGCAAAACGCTTTTTATGCAAAGCCGCTTTGCCCCGCAAAATAAAACAGCCGCCGTAAACACGGCGGCCACAGCAGCACGCAACCCCAACACGCACTGCCGAGAGGAGTAGAGAATGAGCACTTGAGAATATCAATAAACGGACGCGTCCTTTACAACCAATATTCCGCCCTGCAAAAGCGCAGTTAAGATAAAAACCCGTCTTTCCGAAAACGAAAAGACGGGTTCTAATGTTTATCAATCAAAGGGCCCTGCCACTCTCACATAACAAAGCCGGTTGGTGAGTGAACATCTCCTTCCTGTCTCCCGCAGGTCAAGCAGTGATGCTTATACAGGCTGCGCGCTCGGCTTCGGCTTTTATTGCCGTTACGGCGACGGGATCGCATCGGATTTGCACCGATAAACATTTAAACTATCGTACCTGTACGAAATATTGATTTGTTGACTTAATTATAACTATTACTAATAACGCTGTCAAGCCTTTTGGTAAAAATTTACCGTTTTTATTTTTGCGCGAATGGTTACTATTTAGGTTTTATTTATCTTTAAAATACCACATCAGCCCATAGGGCACGGTTACGTTTAAAATAATCATGCGCACCAGTTGATAGGTTAAAATAATGGATACGTTTTCGCCCATGCTCATGCCTGCCAGGCACATTTCGGCGATGCCGCCGGGCGCCATGGCAAGAAAGGCTGTTATAATGGAAAACCCGTACACGCCGGATAAATAATACGCCATGCCGATGCTGACGGCTATAATAATTAAAATGCCGGTGAGAATGAACGGCATCAGCTTGGCGATTTCGCGTATGCGCACAGGGTCAAGCAGCATGCCCATGTACAGGCCGATGCTGATTTGCGCAACCATCATCAGCGGGTCGGGCACCGGCTGCAAATTGCCGAAAAAGTACGAGCAGGCGGACGCAGCCAAAATCGGCCCGAGCAGACGCGGCGTCGGTATGTGCAGCTTCTCCAGCGTCAGCGCGCCAAAAGCAGCAATCGGCACCAGCCACAGCCAGCTGTGCCCCTGCGCAACTTCAGGCGCTGCAACAGCGTCCTTAATTTCCGCGCCAAGCCCGTGCACAACCAGAAACGGCACAATTATTATCGCGCCCATTAAGCGCAAGGTCTGCATTACCATTACGGCACTGAAATCCACGCGCGGGTCGCTTTCGCTCATCAAAAGCATCTGCGTCATGCCGCCGGGCATACAGCCCATTACGCAGCTTTGCAAATTGGCATAGCTGTGGCGCGAAGTCCACCACGCAATTACAACGCTTGCGCCGACGGTGGCAAAAGTTGCTTCAAATACGCCCAAAGTCTGCATGGAAAGCTCGTGCAAAGTATCCGCCGTAAAATTGCGGCCAATGCCGTAACCGGCGACGCACAAGCCAAGCTCGCGCCACTGCCGTGGCCAGTACACCTGCGCGCCGATAACCTTCCAGAACATGGCAGACACAATGCCGCCCAAAAGAAACGGAATCGGCACCGAAAAATATTCCAGCACCGCGCCGATAAGCATCGCCATGCCGAACATCATCAGCTGCCTTACATGCAGCATTGTATTAATTCCCATAATTAACCACTCCCCGGCGGTCAAAAAATCAGTGGTTTTCCAAAACAGTCATAATGCGGTTAATAAGCTCGCTGCGCATCGTGTTCTGCGTTACGGAATACGTCATAATGCGGCTGTCGTCAAGCCCCAGCTCGCGTTTAAACAACGCCTTCTGCGCCAGCGCTGCGTTTTTGGAAAGCTTATCGGCCTTTGTCAAAACAATCTGTACGTTCAGCCCGCAGCCCAGCAGCCAGTGGTAGCACTCCATGTCGCTTTCCATCGGCTTATGCCGGATATCAATCAGCTGACAAACCATTGCCAGATTATCCGAACCGGACAGGTATTTGCTGATAAAGCCGGACCACAAGTCCTTGTTGTTTTTGCCGGTTTTGGCAAAACCGTATCCGGGCAAATCGACAAGGTAGAACTGGGCGGTTTCCGCGCCGTCCTCCAGCGTGCGTTTGGCATCCAGCAGATAGTAGTTGATGGTTTGCGTTTTGCCGGGGGTTGCGCTGACACGCGCCAGCCCGTTGCGGCGGCACAGCGAGTTAATCAGCGACGATTTGCCGACGTTGCTGCGCCCGATAAACGCTGCTTCAATCAGCGGCGGCGTGGGGTACTGCTCTGCCTTAACGGCAGACGTGACAAAGTTCGCGCGGATAATATCCCAAACTCCTTTGTTCATCGCATTCAATCCTCCAATGCTATTTTTAACACCTCATCCATATGTTTAACGGGTATAAAGTTCATCTTTTCGCGCACGTTTTTGGGCAGTTCGTCCAAATCCTGCACGTTTTTGGCAGGCATAATAATGGTTTTAACGCCGTAGCGGTGCGCCGCCAAAAATTTCTCTTTAATGCCGCCCACAGGCAGAACCCTGCCGGACAGCGTAATTTCGCCGGTCATGGCAATATCTTTTTTTACCTTGCGCCCTGTCAGCGCCGATACCATTGCCGTTACCATCGTAATACCGGCGGAAGGCCCGTCTTTAGGTATTGCGCCTTCCGGCAGATGGATATGAATATCGGTCGTTTCGTAAAAATCCTTGGCAAGGCCAAGTTCATCCGCACGGCTGCGGATATAGGTATAGCCCGCCTGCGCGGATTCTTTCATAACGTCGCCCAGCTGGCCGGTAAGCGCTAAATGCCCCTTGCCCTTGCAGGCGACAACTTCAACCTTCAAAAGCTCGCCGCCGACGCGCGTCCACGCAAGGCCGGTGCAGATGCCGGCTGCTGCTTCAAGGCTTACGTCATCTTCAAGGTAAATAATTTTACCCAGATATTTATGCAGGTTTTTAGCCGTTACTTTTGCCGTTTTGGCTTCGCCGTTGACAATGCGGTGCGCCGTTTTGCGGCAGACGGCGGCAATTTTGCGTTCAAGGTTGCGCACCCCGGCTTCGCGCGTATAGCCGCGAATAATCAGTCGCAGCGCGTCCTCGGTTATCGTCAGCGTTTTGGCGCTTAAACCGTTGTTGTGGCGTTCCTTCGGCAGCAAATGCAGCTCGGCAATTTTTACTTTTTCATCCTCCGTATAGCTGGAAAGCTGCACAACTTCCATGCGGTCCAGCAGCGCGGGCGGGATAGTTTCCACCGTGTTGGCGGTCACAATCCAGAACACCTGCGACAGGTCGAACGGAATTTCAACATAGTGGTCGCTGAAAGTGTTGTTCTGTTCCGGGTCAAGCACTTCCAGCAGTGCGGAAGCCGGGTCACCACGGAAATCGGACGACATCTTGTCAACTTCGTCCAGCAAAAACACCGGGTTCATTACGCCGCAGGTCTGCATGCCGTGTATAATACGTCCCGGCATGGCGCCGATGTAGGTGCGGCGGTGTCCGCGGATTTCCGCTTCATCGTGTACGCCGCCCAGCGACATGCGCGTAAACTTACGGTCGATAGCGCGGGCAACGGACTGCGCCAGCGAGGTTTTACCAACGCCCGGAGGCCCGACGAGGCACAGGATCGGCCCTTTGCCGCTCTTGGTCAGCGCGCGCACTGCAAGGTATTCCAGAATGCGCTCCTTAACCTTTTCCAGACCGTAATGGTCTTTATTCAAAATCTTTTCGGCCTTTTTCAAATCAAAATTATCCTTGCCGTAAATGCCCCACGGCAAAGCCAAAAGCGTTTCCACATAGTTGCGGATAACGCCGCTTTCCGCCATCATCGGCGGCATTTTATAAAGGCGGTCCAGCTCCTTGTTCAGCTTGTCGGTAACTTCCGGCGGCAGGTCGCGCCCTTCCATCTGCTTTTTGTATTCGTCAACTTCGGCCTGGCGCTCATCGCCGTCGCCAAGTTCCTTGTTAATCACCTTAATCTGCTCGCGCAGATAATATTCACGCTGATTTTTTTCTATCTGCTTGCGCACTTCCTGCGCGATATTTTTTTCAAGCTCGGCAATTTCCAGTTCATTGCACAGACAGGCATACAGCTTATGCATGCGCTCCTTAACGTCGGCCAGCTCCAGCAGTTCTTCTTTTTCGTCGATGCTGATGGTTAAATAACCGGCGATAATATCGGCAATCTCACCGGCGGTGGTAATGTTTTTAAAATTAAGCATAACCTCCGTTGTTACTTTTTTGCCGGTAATCAGCCATTTTTCAAAGCTCTGCAAAAGTATGCGGCGCATGGCTTCGGTTTCGGCGTTTTCCTCCGGCTCAATGCTTTCAAAAGGCTGCACAAAGCCTTCAAGGTAAACGTCCTTAAACGGCGCGTCGATAACGGAAGTCACTTCCACGCGGTTCAAGCCCTGGATTAAAATACGCAAAGCACCGCTCGGCAGCTTCAAAAGCTGTTTAATTTCGGCAACAACGCCGAAGCCGTACAAATCTTCGCGCTTCGGGTCTGCCGTTTCGGCGTCGCGCTGCGTAACCAGCAGTATTTTTTTATCAAGCTGCATGGCAGCGTTAACGGCATTTATTGATTTATCCCTGCCAACGTCAAGGTTTACCGTCATCCCCGGGAAAACGATAATCCCTCTCAGCGCCAGCAGCGGCATTAATGTTCCTGATGCTTCCATTGTATATTAGCATCCCCCTATGGTAAAAATAGTCAAAGCATTCGGCTTCTTGTACTAATTGTATCACAAAAGCCCCATAAAACCAAAAAGGGGAAGGATATTTTCCCTCCCCCATTTTTTAATTTCAGCTTGCTGCCACAATCATTTTCGGCTCCGCATGGTTGCGGATGCAGTCAGCCGTTACAATACATTTTACAACGTCGCTGCGCGAAGGCACGTCGTACATTACGTTGCGCATTACCGTTTCGATAATGGCACGCAAACCACGTGCGCCGGCACTGCGTTTCAGTGCTTCTTCGGCAATGGCGTCCAGCGCGTCGGGTTCAAATTCCAGTTCAACATTATCCATCGCCAGAAAATGCTGGTACTGTTTAACCAGTGCGTTTTTAGGCTCCTGCAAAATCTTAATCAGAGCAGCCTTGTCAAGCGCCTCCAGCGTTACAACAACCGGCAGGCGGCCTGCAAATTCCGGAATCAAACCAAATTTCATCAAATCCTCCGGCAGTACCTTTTTAAAGGTATCCGTCAGGCTGATTTCGTCTTTGGTTTTGATATCGGCGCCAAAGCCCAGATTTTTTTTGCCGGTGCGCTGGCTGATAATGCTTTCCAGCCCGTCAAACGCACCGCCGCAGATAAACAGAATGTTGGTCGTGTCAATCTGCAAAAATTCCTGATGCGGATGTTTGCGCCCGCCCTGCGGCGGAACATTGGCAACAGTGCCTTCAAGAATTTTTAAAAGCGCCTGCTGTACGCCTTCGCCCGAAACGTCGCGGGTAATGGACGGATTTTC
>CASEGD010000067.1 GCA_949287345.1 uncultured Phascolarctobacterium sp.
GTCTTTCTGCGCCATGCACCCCGCCACGCAGATAATCTGCCCCGGGTGGTTTTCCTTCACGCGCTTCAGCTCGCCGATTTTGCCCAAAATGCGTTTTTCCGCACTCTCGCGCACGCAGCAGGTGTTGACGACGATAACGTCGGCATCGAGGAAATCAGCGGCTTTGGCATAGCCCAAATCCTCCAGCTGGCCTGCGTAATGCTCGGCGTCGCTCTCGTTCATCTGGCAGCCGTAGTTAAGCACAAAATAAGTTTTGCCCGCGCCCGGCTGCGCTAAATCTTTATCTAAAGCCATACTTACCTCCAAAAATCTCTAATAATAAATTATACCACAAAAATCAAATTATCAGCAATTTTTGTGGTAAGTTTTGGGTAACTACATTTTTTATTTTTTATGATGTTCCGCTTTTTCAGCTTCGTACGCAGCTTTTTGTTCAAAGTATAATTCAGGTGTCCAGCCTTTTTCCAGCATCTTTTTGAGCAGTTTGCCGGTGTTGGCAGCATCGTCATATGCTGTGTGCCACAGCCCAGCCGTGTCAACCTCCTGCTCCTCGGTTGCACGCTTAAGACCTGTTGTCAGTTCATCACCCTTCCACAGTTTATAGGCTTCCGCCAAATCAAGGTAATCCTCAAACTGCACCGGATTTTCTATCTTGTGTCGCTCGCAGCCGGTGTTTAAAACCTTGTAATCCTCCGTGCCCCACGCCACAAAATACGTCATGCCTGCTTCGTAAACGGCAGCCAGTTTTGGCACCATCTCCGGGTATTCAATGCCCTTTTTCATATCTTTTTCGGTAATCATGCAAAAATCCATGCTGTCCTTGGCCTGCTTTGGGTAAAAATGCGGCTTTACAAAATCCTGTATCTTCGCCGCCTGTTCCAAAGCTTCGCCCTTCAGTAAAACCGCGCCAATCTCAATAATCTCGGAGAAAAATCCGCGCGGGCGCCCCACGGGTTTGGTATATGTTGTAAATTCAAAGTCAACTACTAAATAATTACGCATTATTTTCCCTCTTTATCTGCTTAATGCCTGTCCAGCAGGGCGCGCTCCACGCTCCAGTAAACGGCGTCCTGCCCAATCATTTTGTACACGCCGCCACGTTTCAGCATTTCCATCGCCTCATCCTGCAAGCTGCACAGGTAAATCTTTTTGCCGGCGTCCTTCATCTCCTGCACAATTTTGGCAAATTCCTGCACGCCGCTGATGTCGATATCCGGCACGCCGCGCATGGAAAAATACACATAGCCGTAACGCTTGGCCTTTTTGGGTATCTCCTCCAGGCGTTCCGTGTTGGCAAACACAATCGGCCCGTTGATGTAGCACACCAGCCCGTCCTCCGGCAGGTTCTCCGCTTCCTCGTGCATGCGCTGCGGGTCAATTTCGTCGTAAGTAATGCGCAGGTGCGAAAAGCGCACAGCCTGCAGCACCAGCCCGATGATAACGCCAATCATAATCGCGGTCGTCAGGTCCACGATAATCGTCGTCAGCATCGTCACTACAAATTTTAAAATTGCGCCTTTAAACTTGCCCTTTAAAATAAAATTAATCGTCACCCACTCGTTCATGCGCCACGATACAACCATCAAAACGCCTGCCAACGCCGCCAGCGGAATTTGGCTCATTACCGGCGCTAGCACAAACATCGCCAGCAAAATGCCAAGCGCGTGGAAGATACCCGTCATGCGTGTTACCGCGCCAGATTTTACCGCCACACTGGTGCGGGCAATCGCCGCCGTCGCCGGGATGCCGCCGAAAAACGGCACAATGATGTTGCCGACGCCCTGAGCTACCAGTTCGCGGTTGCTGTCCAGTCGCGCGCCCGTCATACGCGAAGCCGTAGCACCGCAAAGTAAGCTTTCAATCATCGCCAGAACGGCGATACTGACAGCAGGCGCTAAAAGACCAATAACAGTGCGGAAATCCAGCAGTGAAGCAAGCTGCAAACGGTCATCCAAAAGCAGCGTCGCCGGAATCTCGCCAACCACTGCCACATCAAGGTTCAGCACAATGTTCGCCGCCGTCGCCACAATAATCGCAAACAGCGAGCTTGGTATAAACTTGCTGTATTTTATCGGGAACAGCAGCATCATCAGCATAACAAACACGCCAATGCCCACCGCCGTCATATTCGGCTCAAAGCCCAGTTCAAAATAACTCAAAAACTTTTCGGTAACGCTGCTGCCAACCGACTTAACGCCAAAAAAGTTATCAATCTGCCCCATGGCGATAATAACGGCAATGCCGGAAGTAAAGCCGCTGATTACCGGCATCGGGATGAAAGATATCAGCTTGCCAAGGTGCAGCACGCCTGCAATGACGAGGATAATGCCAGCCATAACCGTCGCCACAAACACGCCCTGCAAATCGTACTGCGCAATGATGGACATCAAAATCGCCGCCATGGCGCCCGTCGGTCCGGAAATTTGAAAATACGCTCCGCCCAGTGCGCTGATAATTACACCCGCGATAATTGCCGTAACAAGGCCGGAAGCAGCCGTTGCGCCGCTGCCAACGCCAAATGCCAGCGCCAGCGGAATAGCCACCGCCGTTACCGTTAGCCCCGCCATCAAGTCCTTCATCAGCATCATCTTATCGTAATTGCGGAACTCTCTAATCAAATCGCGCTTATAGCGCTCAATCATCATCACAAACAACCCCTTCGCAAAACAAATTTAAACACAAATTACAAAACAGCCTGTATTTATTTTACCATAGGCGAAGCGCCCAAAACAAACCTTTGCCGGTAAAATTTTACGCAAAGTTTTTATAAGCCTTAATCCCTTACAGCCATATAAACGCCGCCGTGATAAAAAAATTAACCGCCGCCGAAATTTTTTGCGCATAATTTTTTAAGCCGGGTTAATTTTATCCGCAGTTAACCGTTATGTGGGTGAGAGTTTCTTTTCTTTTCTCTTTTTTGCCTGTTTTTTCTCTTTATCTTTTCTTTGCCATCCACGTTCAAACCTTGTTCTAAGTTAATTAAAAGATTATTATATATAATCTACCTTGTTCCCTAAACTACTACCGTACGGTAACAGTAGTAATGAAATGCCCGCGCAAAAACAAAGAGAGCAGCTTTTTAAACTGCTCTGATATTTTTAATCACTAAAATTTTCAGTTATTATTCTGTCAAGCTGGACTTTGATATCGTCAAACTCACACTTCAAATCCAAAGTACGCACAAAAATCTTATTGTCACGCATATCATAAAAAGTATCAGGCACAATACGTTCTTTCGTTTTAGCATACAGCAACATGCCATTTACTTTTTTATCTGTTTTGGCAGCTTTATTTTTTACATAAGCATAAATCTGATATAAATTTGCTGAATTAATACTCTTTTTATCATACTGCTCTGACAAAATTCTGGAATAACATTTTGTGTCGATAATTAAAATTTTGCTGCTGTTCTCAAGAGTAATATCCGTATACATCTTCGGCAAAAATTCATCCGTCTTACCTGTTAAATCCCACTCTATCATTGGTGCGGATGGATTTAATTCCGGATAATGTTTCTGATAATATGCCAGCACAAATTTTTCATATAAATTGCACAGTCTTTGCCCATCTAAAAATTTTGCCAGTTTTACCTTTCCATCTTTATTGATTAACATACCTTCAAACAGTAAACGGCAAAGATAAATTAACATTTGATACGAAGCATTGCCTTTACGGTAACTTAATAGCGACCAGTTTATATTAAGCGGAGTGATGTCACTGACATTACCAAAAAACAACAGTACTTTTTTCAAAGCCTTTTTATTTTCCTGTGTTACGTCCCCGTGATGAAACAACAAAACTATCGCAGCTTTCAAAATACGGTTTAGTAAATTATCTTCTGTCAATACTTCGTATTCACAACTCAAATTTCGCTGCCGCTTTGACATTTGCTGCAAAGTGCCGATAATATCAACTTTACCACGCAAAGTTTTGCGCAAACGCAGATGTTTTAAATATCCCTTTGTCAGCCCCTGCTTCACCTGATGCCCAATTCCTCTTACAAGGACAGCAGCAAATAAATCATGGATATTTGTGAATTTTTCAGCGCCTATTTTTTCAAAGCCTTCCTGCTGCAAAGCTTTATAGGCATACGCCAGCATATAATAAATGTTTTTTATTAAAATATTTTGCTCAGCACTCATTTATCAAAAACACCCATCAGCTTATTCTTCCAGTTATCAGCTTTGGTTCTCTCGTCAAACCAATATTCATTTAACATTGGTAAAATATCGTATTCCACAACATTTTTAAGCCATGCTTCTATATCTGTTTGGCAATTATTGTCATATACAAAATAACTGTGTCCAATGCAGAAGCCTTCACCCAGGGAATCATCCTGCGCAATTTCAGAATTTAAACTTTTAATTTCAGCAATTAAATCATTATACACAGAATTATCAATATCACTCTGCATACGTTTAAATCCATCACTATCAAAACCGGGGTTCATTGTACAAAAGCTGAATCGGCGGCGAAGCGCATAATCAATCATGGCTATACTGCGGTCAGCAGTATTCATCATGCCGATAATGTAAACATTAGGCGGTACACTGAATTGCTCATCTTTTTTATAAACAAGTGTTACCGGCTTATTACGGTAATCGCTTTCGATAAGCATTAACAGCTCACCAAAAATTGCACTTAAATTACCACGGTTTATTTCATCAATAATAAAATAATAATTATGTTCTAAATCATTACGGGCTTTTTGGCAAAATTCATAGAATACACCGTTACGCAATTCAAAACCGTTTTCCGTTGGGCGGTATCCCATTACAAAATCTTCATATGAATAATTTTGATGGAACTGCACCATAGCAATTTTACTATTGTCTTCCGCACCGATAAGTGAATAAGCGAGACGCTTAGCAGCATAAGTTTTGCCTACTCCCGGTGCGCCCTGCAAAATTATGTTCCTTTTAAATTTTAACAACGCAACAAGTTTATTGTAATTTTCTTCCGTCATAAAAACATCGGTAAGAAAATCTGCTTTTGTATATTTATTATTTTCTTCTTTATTTTTTACTGCTTCAACTTCATCG
Source organism: uncultured Phascolarctobacterium sp. (assembly GCA_949287345.1). Taxonomy (GTDB): domain Bacteria; phylum Bacillota; class Negativicutes; order Acidaminococcales; family Acidaminococcaceae; genus Fusicatenibacter_A. The sequence continues at coordinate 5,043 of CASEGD010000067.1, forward strand.
TTTTCAGGAGTATTTAGTAAAGCTTTACGAAGTTCATCACGAAGTTTCCATAAAAATGTCCCGTCTTTTTTGTTTTGAGTATACTTTCCTATATAAAGAATTGGCCAATATTTATTTCCATCATTTTCCAATCTTTTAATTATCGGGCAATTAGTAACTTGTTGCACTCTTTTTGCCAATTGCCACGACATATTATTATAATAATTAGGCTCTCCGCCAAAATCTGCTGCCAATTGTTTACATGTTATACCATCAGGAAAATCTAACATTTTCAAAATCAAATCTTTTGATTCTTTCGTAAAAACATTCTCATTATTAAATAATTTTCTCCACTGACTAACACTAATACCAGGGTCATACTCTTTTAAAGCTGGCCACCATTCATTATTATTTTCAATATTCTTCACTTTATTAACTATAAACCAAACTATATCCTGCGTTAAAATTTTAAATTCTTCATCAGGATAGCATAAATCATTTTGCAAACGTTTTTTAGATAATGCCAATAATTCAGTATCTTCTAAAACGACTTTATTGATTTCATCAAAAAATTGACGGCATTTTTCTATGTTATCATAATCGGCATTTTTAGGTATCCAATTAGCGCCTAAAATTTGGCTGCAATCTTTCATTACACTATACTTGGAAATGTAATACTTGTCCGGATAACGTAAAAACAAAAAGTTGCTGACTGATAAATTTCGTTGATAAGAATAAGTGAAACTGCTTAATTTTGAATTTGACTTATATTTTATAAAAAATTCTTGTGTTTCTTCTTGAAATGTTTTATTTCTTACCGTAATATCTTTACTTTCATCAAATAATTCTCTAAACCATTTTCTAACTGTTTCAGGTTCTATTTCAGCTGCCGCAAGAATAAACTGACGTGGATAGTAGCGAAAAGTTTGTAAAATATTATTTTTTACTTTTTTATTTCCGCTATATGGCGTTTTTACAGAATCAGCAACAGCCATAGAAAACATGCCTCTAAAATTAAGTGCATCTATATTCCAATTATCCTGAAAAGTTTTTACAAAACACCATTTATAAATTTCTTCCTGGTTTACACGCTCAAAATTTTCTTTATACATTTCTATATATTCTTTTAACTTTTCTTTATTAAAAGTAATCATATTAAAGCTCCTTTTCATTCGTTTATTTAAATTTACTAATCAAATTATATCATAAAAATTTAATTTTTACTTTTTATCATTTTCTGCTCATTTTTCGCATTTAGCAGATAAATAAGCTTTGATTTGAAATTTTATTATATCTCAAAAATTTAACGAATGTTTGTAATAGCAAAAACTCCCGTCAGGCTTAAGCCCAACGGGAGTTTTGTTATATGCAAATTAAATATTAAGTTTTGGCGTTTCTACTTTTACAGCACCAGCAAACTCAAATCGCCGACGGCATTTACTACGCTGCGGACTTCGTCCAAAAGCGCCAGACGGTTATGTTTAACGTTTTCGTCTTCGTCCATAACCATTACGTTATCAAAGAAGGTGTTAACCGGTTCGATAACTTTTTCGGCAGCTTTCAAAACGGCTGCGTAATCAAACAGCACCATTTCGGGGATGATTTCTTTGTTGACTGCTGCCACAACCTTTTGCAGTTCGCTTTCACTTTCATGTTTAAACAGCCCTGCGCTGATGGCAACTTCTTTTTCAATCTTTTTGCACAGATTGCTTACGCGCACGGAAACCTGTACCAGCGGTTCAGCGCTGCCTGCTTCCACATAAGCGGCCAGTGCCTGGCAGCGTGCTGCGATTTCCACAACGTCGTCGCAGCGTTTATCAGCAAATACGGCGTCGATAACGTCGTAACGGATGCCCTGATCCATCAAAAGGTTCCTCAAACGCTGTTTAAAGAAGTCCAGAATCTGCGGTACAAGTTTGCCGGTTTCTTCCGGTTTGATGTCCAGCAGATACAGCGCGCCGGCAATAACCTTGCCCAGCGAAATATGGTAATTTGCGTCCAGCAGAATGTTGATAATGCCCAGTGCTTGACGGCGCAGTGCGTACGGGTCCTGAGAACCGGTCGGCGCCAGCCCGCGGCTGAAGGTTGCGCAGATGTTATCCAGTTTGTCTCCGATGCCTACGATGCGGCCGATAACGGTTTTCGGCAGCTCGTCGCCTGCAAAGCGCGGCAGGTAATGTTCGTAAATGCCGGCTGCAACTTCCGGTTTTTCGCCATCCAGCAGCGCATATTCGCGGCCCATTACGCCCTGCAGTTCGGTAAATTCAATTACCATGCCGGTAACAAGGTCGGTTTTGCAAAGCAGTGCAGTGCGGCGCAGTGCGTCCTCGTCCACCTGCGCTTCAATCGCATAACGCAGCATTTCCGCCATTTTAACAAGGCGCTCGCTCTTATCGTACATATTGCCCAAACCTTCCTGGAAGGAAACGGTTTTCAGTTTTTCCAAACGGTCTGCCAATTTCTGTTTGCGGTCTTCGTTAAAGAAGAACTCAGCGTCGCTTAAACGCGCACGCAGCACGCGTTCGTTGCCGTGGGTTACAATGTCAAGGTGTTCGCTGCCGCCGTTGCGCACGGTAATAAACTTGTTCAGCAAATTGCCGTCCTCGTCCAGCACCGGGAAGTATCTCTGGTGCTCGCGCATTGGGGTAATAATGCATTCCTTCGGCAGGCGCAGGAATTTTTCTTCAAACTTGCCGCACAGCGCGGTCGGCCATTCAACAAGGTAGTTTACTTCTTCTAAAAGGTCTTCATTAATTTCGGCTTCGCCGCCGTTCTGCGCAGCCAAATCCTTAATCTGCTGCAAAATCAGCGCGCGGCGTTCGTCCTGGTCAACCATTACAAAGTTATCGTACATAACTTTTTTGTAATCGCCCGCAGACGGAATTTCCACAGCGCCTTTAACTCCCGCCAAAGCGGAATAAACTTTATTGCCCATTTTGGTCAGTGCGGCGCTGATGATGCCCTGGCTTTCGGCAGCGTCTTTAAGGGACTGCTGCATGAAGCGGTGCCCCATGGAATATTTGCCGCTCATTACGCCGCAGATTTCCACCGGCACAACCTGCTCGCCGAACAGTGCCACCAGCCAGCGGATAGGACGTACAAAACGGAAGTCGTAATCCGCCCAGCGCATGGTTTTGGGGAAGGACAGCGAAGTTAAAATGTCCATTAAAAGGCCCGGCAACAGGTCAATAACCGGCTGGCCAGCCAGGTGTTTAACGGCGTAAACATAATTGTCGCGCACAACAAGGTCGTTAACGTCAACGCCCTGGCCGCGGGCAAAACCCTGTGCAGCTTTGCTCGGCGCACCGCTTACATAGGCAATCTGCACGGAAGGGCCTTTGGCTTCGACAACAACGTCGGCCTGGGTTTCCGCAACGCCGCTTGCAATAAACGCCATGCGGCGGGGAGTGCCGTAAACGGTAATTTCTTCAAACGGAATGCGCAGCTCCTGCATTTTGGCTGCGGCAAGTTCTTTAAGCTGTTTTAAAATGCCGGGCATAAACTTTGCCGGGATTTCTTCAGTGCCAATTTCAAATAATAATTTTTCCATTATAAATTCTCCCCTTTCAGCATTGGGAAGCCCATTTTCTCCCTCTGTTCAACATACGCAGCCGCACACAGCCTTGCCATGGCGCGCACACGCCCTATAAAAGCGGTTCTTTCGCTTACGCTGATGGCTCCGCGCGAATCGAGCAGGTTGAAGGTATGCGAGCATTTCAAAACATAATCATACGCTGGGCGGATATAACCGAGCGCGATGACACGTTTTGCTTCGGCTTCGTATTTATCAAACAAATCAAACAGTAAATCGGTATCGGCTACTTCAAAATTGTAGTAGGATTGTTCAACTTCGTTGGTATGGAATACATCGCCGTAGGTAACGCCTTCCACCCACTGAATGTCAAATACGTTTTCCACGCCCTGAATGTACATGGCAAGGCGTTCCAAACCATACGTAATTTCTACGCTTACAGGCTTAACGTCGATGCTGCCAACCTGCTGAAAGTAAGTGAACTGGGTAATTTCCATGCCGTCCAGCCAAACTTCCCAACCAAGACCCCAAGCGCCCAGCGTCGGGGATTCCCAGTTATCTTCTACAAAGCGGATGTCATGTTCATCCTGATGGATGCCTAGTTCGGCAAGGCTTTGCAGGTACAGCTCCTGAATGTTGTCCGGCGACGGTTTAATGATAACCTGAAACTGGTGATGCTGGAACAGGCGGTTCGGGTTGTCGCCA
>CASEGD010000068.1 GCA_949287345.1 uncultured Phascolarctobacterium sp.
CGCCCACGGCGATGCAGCCAAAATTTTGGAGCGCGTGCAGGTTGGCGACCGTGTGCGCCTGCGTGAAACTTTGGGCAGCGAAAAGGCTGACGAGGCAGAGCTGGTGCTTGGCGCAGGACCTTCGCTGGTAACAAACGGCAAGGCTGACGTGCGCAGCGCGGAAGAAAACATTGCCGGCGACATTGCGCGCGGGCGTGCGCCGCGTACGGCGATTGGCGTTAAAAAGGACGGAACGGTAATTTTGCTGGTTGTTGACGGGCGCAGCCGCAGCAGCGCGGGCATGAGCTTACAGGAGCTTGCCGATTACATGGTGAAGCTGGGCGCGGTGCAGGCGCTGAACTTTGACGGCGGCGGCAGCAGCGAGATGGTACTGGACGGCAAAATTTTAAATAACCCCTCCGACGGCAGGGAAAGGGCGGTCAGCGTTGGTTTGGGTGTGTTCCCAACCAAGGGCTGACGCTTGCCAGAAAAATTTTTAAATAGTATAATATAGCCATGCATGCCACGGCTGCGTGCGGCTGATTTGCTTAAAAAAGATTGAACCGGCGTGCGGCGTTTGCCCATGCCGGTTTTGCGTTATTGATGAGGGTTTTATGAGAACGAAAAAATTACTGCTTACTTTTATTTTTAATATGCTGCTTTTAATAAGCCTGCCTTTGATGCCGGTGGAAGACGTGCGCCCCGGTATGCACGGCACCGGCAAAACTGTTATCAGCGGCGAAACGGTTGAAAATTTTGACGTGGAAGTTATCGGCGTTACCGGCAGCGAGGCAACAGGTTACAGCATTCTTGTGCACACAAGCGGCGATTTGATTGAAAAAAGCGGCGGCGTGGCGCAGGGCATGAGCGGCAGCCCGGTGTATATCAACGGGCGTCTGGTCGGCGCCGTTGCCTTTGGTAAGGAGTTTAACGACCCGCACTACTGCTTTTTAACGCCTATCGGGCGTATGCTGGATTTATTGAACGAAGCAAGCCCGCGCCCGTCGGAGTTCATACCCAAAAGCACGGTGCTGATGGCGGGCGGCTTTACCGGTAAAGGGCTGGATTATTTAAATGAAAAACTTGCCCCGCTGGGCTTGGAAGCAACCGGCGCAGGCGGCAGCGGTGATTTTACATCAACAAAACCGCTTGAACCGGGCAGTGCTATTGGCGTGTCGCTGATCCGCGGCGATATCCGCCTGGGGGCGCTGGGCACAATAACGTGGTTGGGCGACGACGGCAGTTTGCTTGCTTTTGGGCACCCGTTTATGCAGCGCGGCGACAGCAATTACTTTTTGGACAGGGTGTGGATTTTAACCTCGCTGCCCAATTTGCAGAGCGCGTATAAAGTCGGCAACCTTGGCGAAACCATCGGCACGGTTACGCAGGACCGCAGCGCGGGCATTGCCGCTAAAATCGGCGCGCAGCCGAAGGTGATACCGATGTATGTGGCGGTGACGGACACCAGCCGCGGCGTTAACGGCAGCGCGCGCACGGAACTGATTGACGACGACGCGCTTTTGCCTGCGATGGTGGACGCTGTTACCTACAATACCGTTACGCGTGTGGCGGACAGGGAAGGCGGCGGCACGGCGCGCTTTGACTTCCGCATCGACGGGCGCAGCGCAGGCGGCGAACAGATTTTGATTAAGCGCGAGAATATGTATTACGCCGATACCGGCATCCTGAAAATGATCAGCCAGGAGCTTGTGCAGGCAGCAACTTTGCTGGCGCAGAATAAATTTGAAAAGATTGACATTTATAATATTGAGGCGAATGTCGCCATTGGCACGGAGCCGGAGGTGGCGGAAATTGTTGCCGCACACCCGCAGAAGCTGGAGGTGCGCGCCGGTGAGGTGCTGAACATCGACGTGGAATTGCAGCCCTACCGCGCGGCGAAAATTACCAAAACGGTGCAGTTTACCGTGCCCAAACAGCAGCGTGCGGGCAAACTGGCGCTTAATGTGCGCGGTGGCAGCAGCCTGGCGTGGATGCAGGAAATGATGAAACGCCAGCAGGAGGAAGGCATACCGGCGGCCAAACAGCCGCAGCGCCGTACCTTAAAGGACTTTATTGCCGATATCAACAACGCGGACCAGAACAATGAAATCATCGTCGATATCGCCGCGCTGCCAGACCCTGACATGATGGCGCAGCAGCAGGACGCAGGTTTTGCGGCAGCCTTGCAGGGCACGCCCGCCAAGCAGAAAGCCACGATGAACTTTATCGTGGACGGCACGGCGGATATTATGGTTGACGTTAAGGACTAAAATTTTACAAAGAGATTTTACAAAATCGTTAAAAAGCAATGATTCCCATAAGCAGGGAATCTTTGCTTTATGTTGAATTATATAACAATAGCTTAAAAATTTTGGGGAAAGGACGAGGCCGATGCTGAAAGATATTTGTGCCGCGGTGGGCAGGTACACCATTACCGCGTGTGAAAATACCGGGCGTATTATGCAGCTGTTTCTGGATACGGCGGCGCGCCTGAAATATGCCAATGCCCGCGAAACGGTGCGGCAGATGGCGCGGCTCGGCGCGGATTCCCTGCCTATTGTTCTGATGACGATTCTGTTTACCGGCATGGTTTTTGCCTTGCAGACGGCGACGGAATTTGTGCGTTTCGGCGCTGCTTCATCCGTCGGCGGTATTGTTGCCATCGCGCTGGGGCGCGAGCTGGTGCCGGTGCTGACGGGCGTTGTTGTGGCCGGGCGCATAGGTGCTGCCATTGCGGCGGAGCTTGGCACGATGAAGGTTACGGAACAGATTGACGCCTTGAAGGTTATGGCGACGAACCCGATAACCTACCTTGTAGTGCCGCGCTTTTTAGCGGCGGTGCTGATGATGCCGGTACTGATTGTGTTTGCCAACGGCATCGGCAATGTCGGCGGCTGGGTGGTTGCGCATTATTACGCAGGCATCAGCAATTTTACCTATATCAATTCCATTAAAGTGTTTGCCGATATTTTTGACGTTACCGGCGGCATGATTAAAAGCATGGTTTTCGGCGGCATTATCGCCATTGTGGCCAGCCATAAGGGGCTTGGCGCCAAGCAGGGCGCTGAAGGCGTAGGCCTTGCGACGACAGAATCCGTAGTGCTTTCGATAATTTTGATTTTTATTGCCAACTATTTTTTGTCGGCAGTGCTTTATGTATGAGGTTAAGTAATGGCAGAAGCGGTAATCAGTTTGCGCCAATTGAATATTACCTTCGGCACGCATACGGTGCTGGACAACATAGACCTTGACGTTTACCGCGGCGAAACGCTGGCTATACTCGGGCCTTCGGGCACGGGCAAAAGTACGGTGCTGCGCTCAATGATTGGTCTTTTGGAACCCAACGGCGGCAAGATTTACATTCAGGGCGAGGACGTGTCGGAGCTTGACGAGGACGGCTGGAACCGCCTGCGCATGAAGATGGGCATGGTTTTTCAGTATTCGGCGCTGTTCGACTTTTTAACCGTGGGCGAAAACGTGGCCTTTGGCCTGCGCCAGCATACGGATAAGGGCGAAGAAGAAATACGGCAGATTGTGGCGCAGATGCTGGAAATGGTAGGCCTGCCGGACACGCAGGATTTATATCCGGCGGAGCTCAGCGGCGGCATGAAAAAGCGCGTGGGGCTTGCGCGTGCCATTGCCGTCAGCCCGGAGATTGTTTTGTACGATGAACCAACGGCGGGGCTCGACCCGATTATGAGCCACAACATCAGCCGTTTGATAAAAAAGACGCAGCAGCAGCTGCACGTTACTTCCGTTCTGGTAACGCACGATATGCAGTCGGCGTTTTACGCCGCAGACCGCGTTGCCATGCTGTACAAGGGGCGCATAGTTGCCATCGGCACGGCGGAGGAAATGCAGCAAAGCACAAACCCGATTGTAAAAGCCTTTATCGAAGGGCGCGAGATTAAAGAGCAGGTGATAGAATGAGTTCCAGCGAAGTTAAAGTAGGCGCGGTAACACTGGGCGGCGCTGCGATTTTAGCAGCGATGATAACCTTTTTGGGTACGTTCAGTTTTGGCAGCGACAAATACAACATTACAATAGATTATCCGCAGGTTGGCGGGTTGATGGCAGGCAACATGGTGCGCTACGCAGGCGTGCAGGTCGGCACGGTTAAAGGGCTGACGGTCAGCGACAGCGGCATTGAAGTTACTGCCGAAATCAACGACAACGTGCAGATTCCGCAGGAAGCAACCTTCACCATCGGTGCGGACGGCATTCTGGGCGAGAAGTTCGTCGATATCCAGCCGCCTCCGCGTTCGGTAAGCGCCTTTTTAGAGGAGGGCGACAGGGTGAAAGGCACGCCGGGCGGCGGCTTTGATACCTTTATGAGCGCTTCGGGCGACGTGCTGAAAAAGATGGAAAACATCGCCGACGCGCTGGATAATGTGTTCGGCGACCCGGAAGTGCAGCAATCCCTGCGCGAAGGCTTTTTGAACATGAAGGACATCAGCGCCAACATGAACGCCTTTACCAAAGTAATGGCTGATGTGGCGGTGGACAACCAGCAGCAGATTAACGTAATGGTTAAGCAGCTGAGCGAAATGAGCGCGCGCATGAACGAAACGGCCAGCAGCATGGAAAACATCATTGCCGAGGTCAACGAAGGGCATGCCGGGCAGAATTTTGCCGAGATAGTTGAGAACATGGCCAAAACCAGCGCCCGCATTGAAGAAGCGAGCAAGCTGCTGGAAAATGTTGCGAGTGACCCGCAGACCGAGGAAGATTTAAAGGCAACGCTGCACAACGCACGCGAGGCCAGCGAAAAGGCCAACCGTATGCTGGGCGTGCTGGAAACTGCTGAAATAAGCGCCGACGTTACGCACAGCGCGGAAGGCGGCGACTGGCGCAGCAACCTGGGCGTAACCCTGCGCCCGCAGGAAGACACTTTTTTTTACCTCGGCGGCTATGACCTTGGCGACAGCAACAAACTGGATTTGCAGTTCGGCAAGGAGCTGGGCGCCGCCGATGTAAGCATGGGCGCGATGCAGGGCGAGTTTGGCGTGGGGCTTGGCTACGATTTTGCCGACCGCTTCCGCCTGTACACGCAGGTGTATGATTTTGACGACGCCAAAGTAAAGCTGGGCGGCGAGCTGAAGCTGACCGACAACTTTTCGCTGCTGGGCGAGCAGACCGATTTGCACCACGGCAACAAGAGCAATACCTATGTTGGTGTGCGCACTTATTTTTAAAAATTTGTTAACTTTTGAAAAAGCTGTTGACTTTTGCAAATAAAAAATATAAAATTTAAGCACTGACTAATCAGTCAATGATTGGAGGTAAACAAAATGTTCAGTTATAAAAAAGCCAAAAACGTGCTGGCGCTGACGGCGGCGTTGACCGTACTGTGTTCCCAGTCCGTCTTTGCCGCTACTCTGGAGCTGGATCTGGACGAAACCATTCAGAGGGCGCTTTTAACCAACCCGAATGTAAAGATTGCTGAATATAACAGAAAAGCAGCCAAGGCTGATTACAGTGCTGCCAAGAGCGCACGCGGCATCAGCATCAGCATAAACCATCAGTCTGGACGTAATGGATATGCTGAAGATCAGCCGATCAGAGGTACTACCGGCGCAATTCTTGGATACAGCAAAGGCATTGGCAACAGCCACAGCAATTCCATTACCGCATCTTTGCCGCTTTTTACCGGCGGTGAACTGCAGGGCCAGATTGGCCAGGCTAAAGCCAATTACCGCAGCATGCTTTCCGCTGAGGAGCAGGCTTATATTGAAATGAAAGAAACCGCTACCAACGGTTACTTTACCATGCTGGACGCAGGCAACATGAAAACCCTGTGCCAGGAATCCGTTGACCGTTTGCAGGCACATCTGGATAACGTAATTGCCCAGTACAACGTCGGCATTGTTGCCCGTGCGGACGTACTGCGCAGTGAAGTAGAACTTGCCAACGCCAAACAGGACCTCATCAGTGCGGAAAACGGATACGATGTTGCCGAAGCAACTTTGAACAACATCATCGGCACGCCGCTTGATACAACTTTGGTTTTAAAAGACAGCTTGCAGTACGAGCCTTACGATAACGACATGGCTTACTGCCTTGCTTACAGTGAAGAACACCGCCCTGAACTGAAACAGGCGGAATACGGCGTTGACGCTGCCGAAGCAGCATTGGTTACTGCACGCAGCGGGCATATGCCGAAAATCAGCGCAACTGCCGGTAATTACTGGGGCGGCGACGGCAGCAACTGGCCGGGCGACGATGACGAAAACTGGGCAGTTGGCGTAACTGCCAGCATGAACATTTTCGACAGTGGCGTAACCTGGTCGAAAATCCATGCGGCGCAGGAAAATCTGGCCAAAGCCAAAGAAACCCAGCGTCAGGTTAAGGATGCCGTTGAACTGGAAGTGCGCACCGATTACCTTGGCATGCGCGAGGCTGAAAAACGCATCAGCACTACGCAGGTTGCCGTAGCACAGGCTGAAGAAGATTACCATATTGCAGTGGTACGTTATCAGGCCGGCGTTGGCACCAACATCGACGTTATGGACGCGCAGGTTGCCCTGACGGAAGCCAAAACCAACTATGTAAAGGCTTTGTATGACTACAATACATCTAAAGCAGCGCTCAACACTTCCATGGGTGTGGGCGTGCCAGTGCCGGAACCGCGCACTTTTGCCGAACCGGTGGAAGATACTGCTGTAACGGCTGACGCGGAAGCCGCAGCTGAAAACGAAGCAAACGAAGCTGCAACCGAACAGCCTGCAGCGGAAGCAGCTGATGAAACTGCACCGGCAGCAGAATAAAAATTAAATGGCATTGAAAAGCATTGCATCTTGTAAAATTTAAGGTGCAGTGCTTTTTCTGTTTCAAAAACGGCAGGAAGATTATTTTTAACGTAGAATAAATAAAAAG
>CASEGD010000069.1 GCA_949287345.1 uncultured Phascolarctobacterium sp.
TTGTTATCGTTTAAAACATGTGCAGCATAAGTGTTTTCAAAAAGGGTTTTGGCAAGGCGAAGGTCATAAGCATTGTTTTTTACCATTTATAACACATCCTTTGATTTAATAAGTTTGTAATGCTTACCAATTTTTACAATAAATATGATAACATAGTTACAGTTTTTTTGCAAAACTTTACATAACAGCATGAAATTTGAAATGTATTTAAAAAGAATATTGTATACAAACAACAAAATATTAAAAATAAAAACAAGTTTGCAGGAAATTGTGAAAAAAAAGCGAATTAAACTACATAATCATGTGGCGTAATACCTGTTTACTTTTGAGGAGGATATTCGTTCACTAAATTACAGGGGGGAATACTATGAAAAAACTACTTGCTTTTTTGATGTCGATGATGATGTTCGCTGTGCTTGTGGCAGGCTGCGGCGGCGGTGACGACAAAGCAGGCGGCAAAGCGCCCGCGCAGAAGTTCATCAACATCGCTACCGGCGGTACTGCCGGCACTTATTATCCGCTTGGCGGCGCTATTGCGGATATCCTTAACAAAAATATCCCGGGCTGCAATGCTTCCGCACAGGCAACGGGCGCTTCCATTGCCAACATTAACATGCTGCAGCAGGGACAGGTTGACATCGCATTTATTCAGAACGATAACGCTTATTATGCCGTAAACGGTACCGAAATGTTTAAAGATAAAAAAGTTACCAACCTTTACGGCCTTGCAACTCTCTATCCTGAAACCGTTCAGATTGTAACCCTTGCCGAAAGCGGCATTACCGACCTTTCCGGCGTTAAAGGCAAACGCGTTGCGGTAGGCGCACCGGGTTCCGGTACCGAAGCTAACGCCCGTCAGATTCTGGCTGTTTATGGTGTTACCTATGACGATATCGACGTTCAGTATCTTTCCTTCGCTGAAGCTTCCAGCGCACTGAAAGACGGCAACGTTGATGTTGCTTTCGTAACCGCTGGCCATCCGACCGCAGCTATTCAGGATATCGCTACTCAGAACAACGTAGTTCTGCTGCCGGTTGCTCCGGATAAAGCAGACGCTTTGATTAAAGAATATCCGTTCTACACCAAAGTAAATATTACCGCCAATACTTATAACAATCAGGCTGCTGATTGCCCGGCAGTTGCAGTACGCTGCATGCTGGCTGTAACCGACAAAATGGATGCCGATACCGGTTATGCTGTAACCAAAGCTATCTACAGCAACCTCGACCGTCTGAAAGCAGCTCATTCCGCAGCTAACGTAATTACCAAAGAAAGCGCTATGGACGGTATGTCCATTCCTGTTAACGCAGGCGCTGAAAAATTCTTTAACGAAAAATAATGTGGTTTAAAGAGACGCCCCGGTCACCGTTTGTGCTCGGTAACCGGGGTGTATCTAAATTATATACGGTTTTTGCGGGCGGTATTATCGTTATCACGCTGGGCGCGTTTTACTGGTACGCCACACAGCTTGTGGTGGCGCTTTTGCCGGAACGCGGCGCAAAACAATGCTTTGCCGTAACACAGGGCAGCGTTTGGCAGATGGAGTTTAAACATTCCTACGAGCTTACGCTGTGGCGTGATTATTTTACGGTTAACGGCGCGGACGATATGGTTTTAACGCATACAATTTACCAGTCGCAGGGATGCGGGTTTCCGTTTTCTGCGAGTGAGGGCAAGTTTGAAGCACTGCCTGACGGGCATTTTAAATTAACCTTGAACCGGCCTTATAAAATTATAAATATGCGGCCCGCAGAGCAGGCAAGCCCTAAAATACTGTACGAAGAAACTGTATATGATTTGTGCAAGCTGTTCGGGCACGGAACGCTTTTAACCATTAAGGCGGAACCGCGCTGGAAGTATTGGCTGGAATAATTTAATTTTTATTTTGCGAGGTGGAACGTATGGACTTAAAACACGAAATTATGGAAGAAGTTGAAAAAGCCCAGCTGTCGGCAGAAGAAATACTCAGAAAGTACGATAAAGAATCCGACAAAAGGGAATTGACCGGTGTATGGAACACGATTATCAACGTTATTTGTATTGTGTTCTGTATTTTCCAGGTTTATACGGCAGCTTTCGGCGTGCTTGACGCCCAGCTGCAAAGGGCAGTGCATCTGGCCTTTGGTTTTGCGCTTGTATTTTTGCTGTACCCGATGCGCGCTTCCTGGTCGCGTAATGAAATGAACATTATCGACGTTCTTTTTGCCATTGTTGGTGTCGGCACGGCGATGTATATTGTTGTGTTCTACCATGACCTGGTACTGCGTGCGGGCATGAACAGCGAAACGGACTTTATAATCGGCCTTATAGGCACGGCGCTGGTTATTGAAGGCGCACGCCGCGTTGTAGGCTGGCCGATGATTACGATTGCGATGCTGTTCCTTGTGTATGCGCTGTTCGGCAACTATGTGCCCGGTATTCTGGCGCACCGCGGACTTGGTTTCCACGAAATCATCAACTACCTGTTCTACACCACTGAAGGTATTTTCGGTACCCCGATGGGCGTATCTTCAACCTTCATTTACCTGTTCATTCTGTTCGGCGCTTATCTGGAAGCGACCGGCCTTGGCAAATTCTTCATTGATATTTCCAATGCGATTGCCGGTTGGGCATCCGGCGGCCCGGCAAAGGTAGCCGTTATCTCCAGTGCGCTGGAAGGCACCGTATCCGGCAGCTCCGTTGCCAACACTGTAGGCAGCGGCTCCTTCACCATTCCGATGATGAAAAAATTAGGCTACGGCAAGGACTTTGCCGGTGCGGTTGAAGCTGCGGCTTCTACCGGCGGCCAGTTAATGCCTCCTGTAATGGGCGCGGCAGCATTCCTGATGGCTGAATTTGTAGGCGTTCCTTACATGGAAGTTGTTAAAGCCGGCGTTATCCCGGCACTGTTGTACTTCACCGGCATCTGGCTGGGCGTACATTTTGAAGCTAAAAAGCTTGGCCTTAAAGGCATGAGCCGTGACGAAATGCCGAGCTACAAATCTATTTTCCTCGAAAGAGGACATCTGGTAATCCCGCTTATCGCGATTATCCACTTCCTCAGCAGCGGTTACACCCCGATGCGTGCGGCACTTGTTGGTATCGGCCTTGCGATTGTCAGCTCCTGCCTGCGTAAATCCACCCGCATTACGTTTAAGGATTTCGTCAACGGCATGATTAACGGTTCCAAAGGTATCCTCGGCGTATTGATTGCCTGCGCAACTGCAGGTATCATTATCGGCGTTGTTACCAAAACCGGCGTAGGCCTGAAAATGGCAACTGCGTTGCTCGACATGGCAGGCGGCCACTTAATCCCGGCGATGGTATTTACCATGTTCACCTCGCTTATCCTCGGCATGGGCGTACCGACCACCGCTAACTATGTAATTACCTCTACCATTGCCGCACCGGCACTGGTACAGATGGACGTGCCTGTTCTGGCAGCGCATATGTTCGTATTCTATTTCGGCATCGTAGCCGATATCACTCCTCCGGTTGCGCTGGCAGCTTATGCAGGCGCAGGTATTTCCGGCGGCGACCCGCTGCGCACCGGTATCAACGCTTCCAAACTGGCGATTGCAGCCTTCATCATCCCGTACATCTTTGTACTGGCTCCTGAAATTCTGATGATTAACGCTACTCCGTTCGGCGTAGTATTCTCCTGCTGCACCGCTATCCTCGGCATGGTCGGCGTTGCTTCCGCAATGGCAGGCTTCTTTACCCGCCGCTTAAATGGCATTCAGCGCCTGCTGTTCTTCTTCGGCGGCCTCGGCCTTATCGACCCGGGCCTGACGACTGATATCGTCGGCGTTGTAATGATGGCTGTTGCTTATCTGTGGAGCCGTAAGAACCCCAAATAATTAAATAATGCTTAAAATAAAGCCCGTCAGATTTTTTGGCGGGCTTTTGTAAAATATTTTACGCATTTATTAAAACTACTTGAATATCACATATAAATGTGATATAGTATACACTATATTGAAGGTGTAAAACCTTTAAAGTATAACACAAAAGGAGTAACGGACATGAATAAGGAAAAAGAATTTCTTCTCTGGTTCGAGCAAATGGAAAGAGGCGACGTTGCCATCGTTGGCGGCAAATCCTCCTCGCTTGGTGAAATGACATCTAAAACTGATGTACCTGTACCGTATGGCTTTGCAACTACTGCCTATGCTTATAGATACTTTATTGAAAAAAGCGGCCTGAAAGAAAAAATGCAGGCTATCCTGGCAGACCTTACCGACGTTGAAAACAGCGCCCAACTGCGTGACGTAAGCGCACGTCTGCGCGAAGCCATTATGGCAGAAGAAATGCCTGCTGATTTAAGCGCATCCATTGCTGCTGCTTATGAAGAACTGGGCAAAAAAGTGGGCGAAGCAGAACCTTATGTTGCAGTACGCAGCAGCGCTACCGCAGAAGACCTGCCGGACGCCAGCTTTGCAGGCCAGCAGGATACTTACCTGAACGTAAAAGGCGCTGAAAACATTATCGCCAAAGTTAAGGAATGCTATGCTTCCTGCTTTACCGACCGTGCCGTTTACTACCGTGAAAAACAGGGCTTTGACCATATCGAAGTAGCGCTTAGCGCTGTTATCCAGATGATGGTATTCAGTAAGGCCGCAGGCGTTATGTTTACCGTTAATGTTGCTACCGGCGACGACAGCAACATCCTTATCGAAGGCGCATTCGGCCTTGGCGAATATGTTGTACAAGGTACTGTTACGCCGGATAACTACACGGTATCCAAAGCCGAAAATAAAATTATCGACCGCTGTGTAAACGAACAGGACGTTATGCTTGTCCGCAAAGAAGGCGGCGACTGCGAAGAACAGCCGGTGCCGGAAGAACTGCGCAACGTACAGACCCTTACCGACGAGCAGATTCTTGAACTTGCCGGTTACGCCAAAAAAATTGAAGCACACTACGGCTGCTACATGGATATGGAATGGGGCATCGACGCACGCAATAACAAAATCTGGATTTTGCAGGCACGCCCTGAAACCGTATGGAGCCGCCGCAACAAAGATAAAAAACCTGCACAGGCAGAAGTTAAAGCTGCCGCTACCGACCGCAAGGTTATCGTTAAAGGTTTGCCCGCCAGCCCGGGCCTTGTATCCGGCCGCACGCACGTTATTCTTGACCCGTCCCACATCGACGAGTTCAAGGAAGGCGAAATTCTTGTAACCGAAATGACCGCGCCTGACTGGGTACCGGCCATGAAGAAAGCAAAAGCTATCGTTACCGACAGCGGCGGCATGACCTGCCACGCTTCTATCGTAAGCCGCGAACTTGGCATTCCGTGTATCGTAGGCACCAAGAGCCGCGGGGAAGCTGCTACCACTACCGTGCCCGACGGCATCGACGTAACTGTTGACGCAACCCATGGCGTTGTATACGAAGGTATCCTTGAAGAAAAGAAACCGGAAGCACAGGCTCAGGCAGTTGCACCGGTTGCCGAATACTTCCCGCCGACCGGCACCAAGATTTACATGAACCTCGGTGACCCGGACCTTGCCGAAAAATATTCCGCACTTCCGTGTGACGGCATTGGCCTGATGCGTGAAGAATTCATCTGGACCACTTATATCCACGAACATCCGCTGTATCTCATCAAAACCGGCCATCCGGAAAAAGTTGTTGACCAGCTTGCAGAAGGTATCCGCCAGGTATGCCAGGCAATGGCACCGCGCCCGGTAACCCTGCGCTTCAGCGACTTTAAATCCAGCGAATACCGCGATCTGAAAGGCGGCGACGAATTCGAGCCGTATGAACCTTCCGCACTGCTCGGCTGGCGCGGCGCTTCCCGCTACTACGATCCGAAATATGTAGAAGCATTCAAGCTGGAATGCCAGGCTGTACGCAAAGTACGCGAAGAATTTGGTTTGAAAAACCTTAACGTAATGATTCCGTTCTGCCGCAACGTGGAAGAAGCTGAAAAAGTAACCGCCATTATGGCAGGCGAAGGCCTTGTACGCGGCAAAGACTTTAAAGTTTGGCTGATGGCCGAAATTCCTTCCAACATTATCCTTGCCGACCAGTTCAACAAATTTGTTGACGGCTATTCCATCGGCTCTAACGATTTGACGATGCTTGTTTTGGGCTGCGACCGCGACAACGATACCGTATCCCACATTTATGATGAACGCAATCTGGCAGTACGCCGCGCAATCCGCCACCTCATCGAGGTTGCACATAAAGACGGCAAAACCGTTTCCATCTGCGGCCAGGCGCCGAGCGTATATCCGGAATTCTGCGAATTCCTCATCAAGAGCGGCATCGACAGCATGTCCGTTAACCCGGATACCGTTAAATTTACCAAAAAAGGACGCACTTACCGGCAGAGGCCGCGCCGAAAGCGAAAACCTTGACTGGTAAGACAGGGTAAAAGTGAATAGATTATAACCTGCAATAAACCGGAACTGCTTTAAGCGGTTCCGGTTTTTGTAAATAATATAAAAATTTGCCGTAAACGTTAAAATAACCCTTGTATACTTTTAGCGTGCGTTGACTTTGCACGCTAATTTTTATATAATTTTGTTATGCGTTGTACCTATTTTAAAGGAGCGATTGTTTAAGATGAAGTATATGACTGGCAACGAAATTCGTGCAAAATTTTTAAAGTTTTTTGAAGACAGAGGCCATCTCATTCTGCCGAGCGCTTCGCTCATTCCGCAGGATGACCCGACCCTGCTCTTAATTGGCGCAGGCATGGCGCCTTTTAAACCGTTTTTTACCGGCAAGATGAAACCGCCTTCTCCGCGTATCACCACTTGCCAGAAATGCGTGCGTACCGGCGATATTGAGAACGTAGGCCGCACTGCGCGCCACCATACTTATTTTGAAATGCTGGGCGATTTTTCCTTCGGCGATTATTTCAAAAAGGAAATTATCCCCTGGAGCTGGGAGTTTTTGACCAAAGAGCTGGAACTGCCTGCCGATAAACTTTGGGTAACCATTTACCCGGATGACGACGAAGCTTATGAAATCTGGCATAATGTTGTGGGTGTGCCCGATGAACGCATTGTGCGCCTTGAGGAAAACTTCTGGGAAACCGGCAGCGGTCCGTGCGGACCGGACAGCGAAATCCACATCGACATGGGCGAAGAACGCGGCTGCGGCAAACCGGACTGCAAACCGGGCTGCGACTGCGACAGATTCCTTGAAATTTGGAACCTGGTGTTTACCCAGTATGACCAGCATGACGACGGCACTTATACTCCGCTGTCCAATAAAAACATTGATACCGGCGCAGGTTTGGAACGCCTTGCTTCCGTTTTGCAGGGCAAACCTTCCAACTTTGAAACCGATTTGATTTTCCCGATTATCGAACATGCGGCTAAAGTTGCCGGTGTTGAATACGGTAAGGATAAAAAGACCGATGTATCCTTAAAGGTTATTGCCGACCATGTACGCAGCATTACCTTTATGATTGCCGACGGCGTGCTGCCTTCCAACGAAGGCCGCGGTTATGTACTGCGCCGCGTTTTGCGCCGTGCTATCCGCCATGCGCGTTTGATTGGCATTGAAGACAAATTCCTGTGCGATGCGGTTGACGTTGTTATCGACATGTTCAAAGAGCCGTATCCGTACCTTGTTGAAAAAACTAACTTCCTGCACAAGGTTGTCGATATGGAAGAAACCAGCTTCCTGCGCACCCTGCGTCAGGGTACTGACCTTTTGAACGAAGAAATTGCCAAATTAAAGGCAGAAAATAAAACCGTGCTGGACGG
>CASEGD010000070.1 GCA_949287345.1 uncultured Phascolarctobacterium sp.
CAAATATTCTTCTCATTTTACGTAAATCTCCTCCGTAATTTTATCGTGCGACGAACCTGCAAAATCACTGCTCTGCGCAAGCCGCCAGTTAGTTAAATCCATATCAAAATATAAATCGGCGGGGTAAACCCTGTTCCATTTATATAACACAATCTGTTTAAACTGCCCTTCGTAAGCCTTAGGGCTGATGTTTTCCACAAAGCAGTAATCATCCTCGCCCGCTTTTGCCATAAAGTCATCGTCAACCGATATGCCTTCCGCCGCAGCGTCAAACTGTTTACGGCTGTATTCGTTCATCCACAGCTTTTTACCGGCGCACATTTTAAGCACGCGTTCACGCAGTACGCTGTCCATACTCTGACGGCGTTTGTTAAACAGCATACCCATTTTATCATCAACACAGGTAATTAAAATCAAAACTTCTACCTCCGCATTGTAAAATTATAACAGTCTCATCATACCATTACGCAAATATCTGCAAAGAGGTGTTTAAAATTAAATTTTAAGCTTTACGCGCTGCGGATTAGTAGTTAACTTTGCGCAGTTCAAAATAAGCTTTCGGATGGTCGCAAACAGGGCAAACTTCCGGAGCCTGTTCAGCAATTACGATATGGCCGCAGTTGCCGCAAATCCAAACCTGTTTTTCTTCGCGTTTGAATACGCGGTCGTTTTCGATGTTAGCAACAAGAGCGTTGTAGCGTTCTTCGTGTTCTTTTTCGATTTTGCCAACTTCTTCAAACAGGGTTGCAATGTAATCGAAGCCTTCTTCTCTTGCAACTTTGGCAAATTCAGCGTACATTTCGGTCCATTCGTAGTTTTCGCCTGCAGCTGCATCTTTCAGGTTGGTCAGGGTATCGGGCAGGCTGCTGTGTGCAACGCCGCCGCTGGTTAAAAGTTTAAACCAGATTTTAGCATGTTCTTTTTCGTTGCCGGCAGTTTCTTCAAAAATATTGGCAATCTGGTTGTAGCCTTCTTTTTTAGCAATGCCTGCATAATAAGTGTATTTGTTCCTTGCCTGGGATTCACCTGCAAAAGCAGTCTGCAAATTAGCTTCAGTTTTACTTCCTTTAAATTCCATTGTACATACCTCCATAAAATAAAATTTTTATCTGTGCTGCTGCACTTATTGCGCTTCCTTCGCTGCCATTTTCTGGCATTCGGGGCACAATCCATTAAACACAATATCGTGGTTCTGCATTTTAAAACCGGTTACGGCGGCAACCTTTTCGTCAAGGTCTTCCATGTAATCCATGTTGTCTACATTCATAAATTTGCCGCAGCCGCTGCATTTAATATGGTAATGCTTGGTAAGCATGTGGTCAAATCTGTCCGCGCCGCTCGGTACGGAAACTTTATTCAACAGCCCGCTTTCAACAAGCGAGTTAAGGTTGCGGTAAACTGTGCCCTTGCTGATATCAGGGTATTCCATCGTTATGCGCTCATAAACCTCGTCAGCTGTGGGATGGTCCGCCAGGAAGCGTACTGCAGCAATTACAAGCTGTCTTTGAATAGTATTGCGTTTCATTCTGTCTCACCCTTCTAACAAAACTTATTCTCATTTACAATTATATACCCAAAAGAAATCTTGTCAAGTAACTTCACTGTTTTTTCACCGTGGCGGTGATTTTAGCTGTAATTTTTAATAAAATTGATGATTTTTCCGGTAAGCTTTTGCTTACTTATCTTGCGGTGTGCAATAAGTAATAATTTTATTTAAGCCCATTTTATCGCGTTTTGCACAACAAATTTGTTTGATTGCTCATAGATTAGTGGTATAATAAATTTGCAGTTAGTTATGAGTAATTCAATAAGGAGAATATAAAATATGGACGCTATTACCTTAAATAATCTGGCCATCGGGCAAAAGGCCACGATTATTACCGTTGGCGGCGAAGGCATTTTGCGGCGCCGCTTTTTAGATATGGGGCTGACGCCAAAAACCAAAGTTATGGTACGCAAACGCGCGCCTTTGGGCGACCCGATTGAGATTTTTCTGCGCGGCTACGAGCTGACTCTGCGACTGGATGACGCTAAAAAAATAACCGTACAGCCGGAGGAAGCATGAGCCTGACATTTGCACTTGTAGGAAACCAGAATTGCGGCAAAAGCACCCTGTTTAACTATCTTACCGGCAGCAACCAGCATGTCGGCAATTTTCCGGGCGTAACGGTACAAAAAAAGGAAGGCATTTTGCTGAAGGATAAGGATATTACCGTTATCGACCTGCCCGGCATTTATTCGCTTTCGCCTTACACGTCAGAAGAAATTGTTACGCGCGATTTGCTTTTGCGCAACAAGCCGGACGTTATCGTCAACGTGCTTGACGCTACCAATATCGAACGCAGCCTGTACCTTTCGCTGCAATTAATCGAACTGAACACGCCGATGGTCATCGCCCTGAACATGATGGACGAATTGCAGGCCAGCGGCGGAGCTCACCATTCCGGTAATACCCATTACCGCAAACTCCGGCGCAGGCGTTGATGAGCTTGTGCGCCGCGCAAAAACCGCTGCGGAAACAGGCCAGCTGCCGGAACGCATCGACTTTTGTAAAGGCCCTGCCCATGTGGCAATTCACTCTATCGCCCATTTGATTGAGCATAAAGTGCGCCAAAAAGGTTTGCCGCTGCGCTTTTCAGCCACCAAGCTGATTGAAGGCGACAACCTTTTAAGCACAGAGCTTGAATTAACGGAAAACGAAAAAGACATCATCGGCCATTTGACGACGGAGATGGAAACAGCGCTGGACACCGACAAAGAAGCGGCTCTGGCCGATATGCGCTACACTTATATTGAAGAACTGTGCGGCGAAACCGTGCATAAACCGGACGAAAGCATCGCCCAACAGCGTTCCGTTAAAATGGACCGCTACTTAACCAGCAAATATTTTGCAATACCGATATTTTTGCTGACAATGTTCACCGTGTTCTGGCTGACATTTGACGTTATCGGCGCAACGCTTAGCGAATGGCTGGAACTTGGCATTGCCGCAGTAACCGATGCCGCAGACGCTGGCTTAACGGCGGCAGGCGTCAGCGCACCAATTCATTCGCTGATTATCGACGGCGTATTTACCGGCGTCGGCAGCGTGCTTTCGTTCCTGCCCACCATCGTGACGCTGTTCTTCTTCCTCTCACTTTTGGAAGACACCGGCTACATGGCGCGCATTGCCTTTGTAATGGACATGCTGCTGCGTAAAATCGGGCTATCCGGCTCGTCCTTCGTGCCGATGCTTATCGGCTTCGGGTGCAGCGTACCGGCCATTATGGCAACCCGCACGCTCGCCAGCGAACGCGACCGCAAAATTACCATCATCTTAACGCCGTTCATGTCGTGCAGCGCCAAACTGCCTGTTTACGGTGTGTTTATCGCAGCCTTCTTTGCTGATAACCGTGCGCAGGTAATGATGTTCCTGTACCTCACCGGCATCTGCATGGCAATACTCTCCGGCCTGTTGTTAAAAGCCTTTGTGTTTAACGGCCAGCCCGTTCCGTTTGTAATGGAACTGCCCGCCTACCGCCTGCCTACCGCGCGCAACATCGGCCTGCACATGTGGAGCAAGGCCAAAGACTTTTTATACAGAGCCTTTACCATAATCTTCCTTGCCAGCATCGTCATCTGGCTGTTGCAAAGCTTCGATACCCGTTTTTACATGGTTGAAGACCCCGCACAAAGCATGCTGGCGCAGATTGGCAGTTTTATCGCCCCTGTATTTGCACCGCTGGGCTTTGGCGACTGGCGTGCGGCAACGGCGCTTATTACCGGCATCACCGCTAAAGAAGTCGTTATCAGTACGCTTTCCGTGCTTACCGGCAGCGGCGACGAAATGGTAGACAGCGCACTGCAAACCATCTTCAGCCCGCTCACAGCGCTCAGCTACTTAACATTCGCCCTGCTCTACCCGCCGTGCGTGGCAGCACTAGCCGCCATCAAGCGTGAAATGAACTCCGGCTTTGCAACTCTCTGCATCATGGCCTACGAAATCACCATCGCCTGGCTGATGGCCTTTGCAGTATACCACATCGGCAAGATGCTGGGGTTTAATTAAAAAACTCAACGCTTACGCGGATTAAAATTTGATACCAAATATGCAAAACAGCCTTTTACCTACTATATTGTAAGTAAAAGGCTGTTTGTTATTTACTTTTATACAATTTCACACCAAATTATTTAACTGCTTCTGCGCAGCGTGCGCACAGGGTCTGGTGCTCTGCATCCTTGCCTACGGTGTCGCTGTAAATCCAGCAACGTTCGCATTTATGGCCTTCTGCGGCTTTAACAACAACCTTCAAGTCTTCGCGGGTGGTTGCTTCGCCTGCTTCGCTCAGGCCTTCGTGCAGTTCTGCCTGAGATACAATCAGGAGCGTCGGCAAATCTTTTTCGACGGATTTCAGCACTGCCAGAGCTTCGCCTTCGGCGTAAAGTTCAACTTTAGCGTCGAGGGAATGGCCGATGGTTTTTGCTTTACGCGCAACTTCCAGCACTCTGGTAATTTCGCTGCGGATGCCGATGAAGTCTTCCCATTTCTTTTCCAGAGCCGGGTTGATGTATTCTTCTTTTACTTCCGGCCACGGCATCATCTGTACGGATTCCGGCATGTCGGAAGTTTTCTTCATGAACTGCCATACTTCTTCCATGGTAAAGCTCAGCACCGGCGCCAGCATTACAACCAGGTCAACCATGATTTCATACATGGCGGTCTGGGCGCTGCGGCGTTCAAGGCTGTCTGCTTTGTAAGCGTACAGGCGGTCTTTCAGGATATCCAGATAGTAACTGCTCATTTCAACCGTGCAGAAGTTATGGATTGCATGGTACAGCACATGGAAATCGTAATCTTCGTAAGCCTGTTTAACTTCTTTTTTCAGCAGCTGCATGTGCATCAATGCCCAGCGGTCAAGCTCAAGCATCTGGTCAAACGGTACTTTGTCCTTTTCGTAGTCAAAGTCGTTGGTGTTGCCGAGGATATAACGGATGGTATTGCGGATTTTGCGGTATACTTCGGAAAGCTGTTTCAAAATCTCTTTGGAGATGCGGATATCGGCTTTGTAGTCGCTGGAAGCAGCCCACAGGCGGATGATATCTGCGCCGTATTGTTTGATAACATCCTGCGGAGCAACGGTGTTGCCTACGGATTTGGACATTTTGCGGCCTTCGCCGTCAACAACATAGCCGTGCGTTAAAACGGATTTATACGGTGCATGGCCGGTGGTGGCAACGCTGGTCAGCAAGGAGGACTGGAACCAGCCGCGGTGCTGGTCGCTGCCTTCAAGGTACATATCGACAGGCCATTGCAGTTCGGGGCGTACATTGGCAACTGCCGCATGGGAAGAACCGCTGTCGAACCAAACGTCCATGATATCGCTTTCTTTGGTGAAATGCTTGCCGCCGCAGTGCGGGCAGGTTGTGCCTTCCGGCAGGATTTCATCAGCTTCGTATTTCCACCAAGCGTCGCTGCCTTCTTTTTTAAACAGGTCGGCAACGGCGTTAATGGTTGCGTCGGTAATTAAATGCTCGCCGCAATCTTTGCAGTAGAATACCGGAATAGGCACGCCCCATACACGCTGACGGGAAATGCACCAGTCGTGGCGGTCGGCAACCATGTTGTGGATACGGCTTTCGCCCCAGGACGGAATCCATTTAACTTCGTTGGCAATGGCTGCCAGCGCGTCGTCGCGGAAGCCGTCGATAGAAGCAAACCACTGCTCGGTAGCGCGGTAGATAATCGGGTTTTTGCAGCGCCAGCAGTGTGCGTACTGATGGCGGATGTTTTCCTTGCCCAGCAGCATGCCGAGTTCGGACAGGTATTTTAAGATAGGAATGTTGGCATCGAATACAAACATGCCTTCAAATTGTTTTGCTTCGGCGGTAAATTTACCGGATTTATCAACCGGGCAAACAATCGGCAGGTGGTATTTAATGCCGGTTTCAAAGTCGACGTCGCCGTGGCCCGGGGCGGTATGTACGCAGCCGGTACCTGCGTCAAGCGTTACATAGTCGGCAAGTACAACCAGCGATTTGCGGTCGATGCTGTCGAACGGATGGCGGCATTCGGCAAATTCCATATCCTTGCCTTTGCAGGTGCCGAGGATGTGGCTTAAATCTTTTTTGCAGACATTGCCAACCTGTTCCAGCAAATCTTTGGCAAGGAACAGCACTTCGCCTTCACATTCTACCCATGCGTATTCGATATCCGGGTGCAGGGCAACAGCCACGTTGGCAGGCATGGTCCACGGGGTGGTGGTCCAAATTACCATGTAGGCCGGTTTGCCTTTGGCTGCTTCCGGCATCATGCCGTTATCTTTAACGATAGGCATTTTAACGTAAATGGTCGGGGTTTTCTGTTCTGCGTATTCAATTTCTGCTTCGGCAAGGGCGGTTTCGCAATGCGGGCACCAGTAAACGGATTTTTGCCCTTTGTAAATGTAGCCTTTCTTGGCCATTTCGCCGAAAACATGAATCTGTACAGCTTCGTAATCCGGCACGAGGGTTACATACGGATGTTCCCAATCGCCCAGCACGCCGAGGCGTTTAAAGTCGTTACGCTGAATGTCAATCCACTGCAAAGCATAGTTTTTACATTCGTTGCGCAGCACCAGCGGGTCAAGCTCGTTACGGTTCAGGCCGAGGTTTTTGATAGCGGCGTGTTCAATCGGCATGCCGTGGGTATCCCAGCCCGGAACGTACGGGGTATCAAAGCCCTGTGCGTATTTATATTTAATGATGATATCTTTTAAAATTTTATTGAGCGCAGTGCCCATGTGAATCTGCCCGTTGGCATACGGAGGGCCGTCGTGCAGGACAAATTTTTTGTGGCCTGCGTGCAGTTTTTGTTTTTTGCCGTAAATGTCGTTGTCATACCAGTATTTTAAAATTTCCGGCTCGCGCTGAGGAAGGCCTGCGCGCATCGGAAACTCGGTTTCCGGTAAGTTAAGCGTCTTGCTGTAATCCAATTTTTACACCTCCAAAAAAATAAAGCCTCATCCCAAAGGGACGAGACTTGTATTACCCGTGGTACCACCCTAATGACGGACCTGCCGCCACTCTCGGCGTCAGTAACGTGCGCCGCTCCGTCCGCGCTTACTAAAGTTTCAGCGCAGAAGCTCCAAAGTGATTTTCACCGGCGTTCAAACTTGTTCCGGCTTGCACTGTCCCGGACTCGCTTTACCGTATCCTGCCGGCTACTGTCTTTATCATAGCCTGTAAAGATATTTAAAAACAAAATTATTATACAACACAGCGGCGTTACCGTCAATATTTTTTGTAATACTTATAGTTAAAAATTCCGTAACCTTCACCTTTATGTAAATGCGAGGTATCATTCAGCAAAAATATGCTGTGTTCCAGCCATTTGTTAATGCCAAGCACCGTTAAGCTGCCCGGCAGGATATCGACGGAAAAATTATAGTTGTTGACTTCTTCGATATCAAAACCCAGCCAGTAAAAAATAATGTTCTGGATTGTGCCCTTATGCGCCACGATGATGAGGTTTTCCTTTTCCATATCGGCGCAGGCGCGGATGCCTTCAACGCAGCGGTCGTAAAACTCCTTGCGTGTTTCGCCGCCGGGATAGTTGCGGTGGTTAAGTTCCTTCAGCGTCGCCGCCGGACGGTAAATTGCCTTGGCTTCCGCTTCCGTCATGCCCGCAGCGCGCCCGTTATTTTTTTCGCGCAGAAATTCGTGCCGCTCCACGCAGTCAGCCCTGCCCAGTTTAGCGGCAATAATCTCAGCACTTTCAACGGCGCGTTTTAAGTCGCTGGTTAAAATGCGGAATTTATCGCGTTTGCCGTTAAAATCGTGCGCCAGCTTATCCGCAAGTGCGCGCAGCTGCCCGCGGCCCGCTTCCGTAAGGTCAGAATCCGTCCAGCCGCCGGTTAAATGCTGCGTATGGTGTGTTGCTTCTCCGTGCCTCACAAGGATAATCATAATCGTTCCGCCCTATTCTTCCGTATTTTTGTCAAAGCCTTTCAGCAGCTCAAGCTGCGATTCCAGCAGGTTTATCATGTGCTGGCGGTGTACGTTGGCTTTTTTTACCTGGTCTTCAAACATATTTTTGGCAAGGCCTGCTTTGTTTTCAGCTTCAAAAATCATTTTGCGTGCGCGGTCATCGGCGTCGCTGATGGTTTTCTGCGCCTGAACGCGGGATTTGTTAAGCGTTTCCACCGCTTCCTCGCGCGCCCTGTCCAGAATATTTTTGCAGGCTTCCTCGCTTTTAACTTTCATCTGCGCTACTTCCACTTCGGCAGCTACGCGCATTTTGTTGACAAACTGCTGCGTGTCGCTTTTCAGTTTGTTCATTTCGGCTTCGGTTTCGTTGCGCAGCTTGCCTGCTTCCGCTTCGGCGTCGTTGCGTACTTTTTCGGCATAAGTGTCGGCATCGGCGCGTGCCTGTGCAGCGGCAGCGTTGGCTTCGTTTACAAGACGGCCTGCTTCATTCTGTGCCTCCTGCTTGATGCCTTCGCATTTAGCGGCAGTTTCGTCAAGCATAACCTGCGCTTTTTTCTCGCTGGTCTTTTTAACTTCGTCCGCCGTTTCCTGCGCCACAACCAAAGTGTTCTGCATGGTTGCTTCC
>CASEGD010000071.1 GCA_949287345.1 uncultured Phascolarctobacterium sp.
CTTTTTTAAATCGAATGCCTACTACTTTCAGCAAAATCTTCACTCCTTCCGCAGTAAATCAAGTTTTAGTACAAGCGCCTCCAAAACATTTTTGGCGCTTACGTTTTTGTTAATGTTCTGCCAGGCTTCCTGCGCTGCATTAACGCTTTGCCTGGTTGTATGTAAAGGCGTGCTTTGGGCTAAACGCTCCAGCGCCGCCAGTATATCCGTGTTGTAAATTTTGTCCGCCGCGCCGCTCTGCAACAGCAAAATATCGCGCAACAGGTACACAAACTGTTCCGTCAATAAAAGCGCCGCCGCACGGTCGTACTTATCGCCCCAGCCCAAACCGGCAATATGCCCAAACGGGTTTTGCAGCGGCAGTTTCTGCAATAAAGCCAGCGCTTCGTGCCGCAGGTCAAAAATACCGGCTTCCTTAAAAGCCAAAGCCCTTCCGGGCGACCCGCCTGCCAGCGCCGCCAGCACTTTAGCGTTGTCAATAACGCCGTGCGCCTGTAAAATGCGCTGCACATCATTTAAATCCGGCGCTTCAAACCGCAGGCGCACAACGCGCGACAGCACCGTCGGCAATAACCTCTCCGCCTGCTGCGTGATTAAAATAAACAGCCAGCCCGGAGGCGGTTCTTCCAGAAGTTTCAGCAAGCTGTTGGCTGCCTCCGCCGTCATCTGCCCCGCGTCGTCGATAATGCACACCTTGTGCGCGGAAAGCACCGGCGCAAACGCGGCCTGTTTTGCCATCTCCTTAACCTGCTCAATCTTGATGTCCTTACCGGCTTCTTCCGCCGTCAGCAGGTAAAAATCCGGATGGGCAAAGCTGTCGTTGGCAATATCAAACAAGCGGCAGCTTTCGCATAATCCGCACGGGCGCGCGCCCTGCCCTGTACACAAAAAAGTACGCGCAAAATGCAGCGCCAGCATTTTTTTGCCGATGCCGCCCATGCCGTAAAACAAAAGCGCATGCGGACGGCTGCCGGGCAAAAGCAGCTTCTGCAAAAATTCCTTATTCTGTTGATGCCCCAGCACTTCGTCCCACATAACTACCTCAAATTTTAATAACCGTATTGATAACGCGCAGAATTTCCGCCGTTACCCTGTCCGTATCCTGCAATGCGTTAATTTTAAAAATGCGCTGCGGGTATTTTTCCGCCAGCAGCATAAAACCGTTGCGTATTTTGTGCTGAAACTCCAGCCCTGCGTTTTCGTAACGGTCGTGTACGCCGCGCAGTTCGCGCCTTGCGGCGAGTAAATCCGGGTCGCCGTCAAGCAAAATCGTTAAATCCGGCTGCAAACCGTCCGTGGCAAATTCGCTTAAAGCGTGGATTGCTTCCAGCGGTAGACCGCGCACAACGCCCTGATAAACTTCGGTCGAATCGCTGAAGCGGTCGCACAAAACAATTTTGCCAGCCAGCAGCGCCGGTTTAATTACGCGTTCCACATGGTCGGCACGCGCAGCAATGTACAGCAGCGTTTCCGTGCGCGCGTTCATAATCAGTTCCGGGTCCAGCACAAGCCCGCGCAATGTTTCGGCAAGCCTTGTGCCGCCGGGTTCGCGCGTGCAGATAACCTCGCGCCCCAAACGGCGCAGTTCACTTGCCACACGCTCAATCTGTGTGGTTTTGCCGCAGCCGTCCGCGCCTTCAAGGCTGATAAAATATCCCTTACTCATTTATTTAATCACCCGCAGTTCCGTTAATGTATAATCCGCCGGGCCGCTTACGGGCAGCCCAAGCGCCCTCATGCGTTTGCAGTACGCCAAAACATCGGGCGTAACCACTTCACCCGGCCACAGCACCGGTATGCCGGGCGGGTAAAAGCTGACCTGCTCGGCACAAATTCTGCCCTCTGCCTCATCAAGCGGCACGCTTTCCTTTTCCGCGTCAAATGCCTGCCGCAGAGGCATAGCCTGTGTAAAATCCGGCAGTTTGCCGCCGCTTTGCATAGCCAGCGGCTTACGTTTATGCAGCTGCAACTCCGTAAAAACGCTTTTGATTTCGTCCAGCGCCGTGGTATAATCCGTACCGCCGTCGGCATAAGTTACCAAAAACAGCACGTTGCCCGCGTCCGTCAGTTCCACGGCAACGCCTTCCCTGCGCAGTGCGTCGCCGACTTCCACACCGGTGTAGCCCCACGCCGCTGTGTTAACCGTCACCTTCGTAGCATCAAAGCCTGCCACGCCGTTTTTGCCAACGCAGCTTTCATCCAAAAGGCGCAGGCCTTCAAATTTGCCAAGCACCCCGCGCAGCTTGGCCGCAGCCGCCAGCGCCCTGTCAATCAGCGTTTCGCCCTGCACTGCCAAAGTGTAACGCGCCGCGTCTAAAGAAGCCATCAACAAATAATTGGGGCTGGTTGTCGTCAAAAGGCTCATCACCTCAGCCGCGCGCGCCAAATCAATGCGCCCACCCTTAACGTGCAGCAGCGAACACTGCGTCATCGCCCCCAAAATTTTATGCGTACTCTGCGCGCAGGCATCCGCCCCGCACTGCAAAGCAGATGGCGGCAGCTTTTTGCTGAACCCCAAATGCGGCCCGTGCGCCTCATCAACCAACAGCACGGCGTTGTGCGCGTGCGCAATTTCGGCAATCGCCGCTAAATCCGCCGCCTGCCCGTAGTAATTAGGGCTTGTTACAAGCACGGCTTTAATATCCGCGTGACGGCTAAAGGCATCTGCCACTGCCTGCGGAGTAATTTGCGTGTTAATGCCAAAAGCAGCGTCGTATTCCGGCATTACAAACACCGGCTCTAAATTCGCCAACAGCAGTGCGCCCGCCACGCTGCGGTGCGCGTTACGCGGAACCAGCACCTTATCGCCTGCACGGCACGCTGCCATCAGCATAGCGTGAATGGCTCCCGTCGTACCGTTAACGGCAAAAAAGCACCTGTCGCTGCCGTAAAGCTGCGCCGCTAAATCCTGCGCTTCCTTTATATACGTTGCCGGCGCGTGAATGTCGTCCAGCTCGCTCATCAGCGAAACGTCCATCGCCAAAGCGCCCGCGCCCAGTTCATCGCGCAAAAGCGCAGCCATGCCGCGCCCGCCCTTGTGCCCCGGCGTGTGGAAGGGGTAAACTTTATCGTTTTTATATCTAAGCATCGCTTCAACAAGCGGCATTCTGCTTTGCACAATAACCTCCGGGGCATAATAACCCATGTTATCTTTATATTTTATCACAGCGCGCGTGCTAATTAAAGCATTTTAATCTGCGCCGCAATTTTCTTAATATCATAAACGCCGTCTATCAAAATATAATCGCAGCCGTGCTTGCGGCACTGGCGCAAATTTTCCGCATTATCGTTAAGCAAAGCGTCTAAATCGCAGTAATCAGCCAAACGCTGCTCTGCCGCATTGGCGTACCCCCTAATGGCGGCAAAATTATTTTTAATGTAGCCCTCGCTCATAACCAGCCAGTAACAGGCAATTTCCTTTAAATAAGCAGCGCTAAAATCCCCGCGCCAGTTAAACGGAATGTAGCAGCCTTCAATAATCAGGCTCTGCCGGTTCTCCACCGCCGTTTTAACAATCTCTTTAACAATGCCCCACAGGTAAGGCACAAGCGCCTCATCATCTTCCGGCGTTAAATTTGTTGCGCCGCTGCGGATTAAACCCATTTTTAAATGGTCTACCGATAAATAATTAACGCCATACCGCCGCATTAAATAATCCGCTAAAAGCGTTTTACCGGTATGGCTAGCCCCGCTGATTAAAATTACCATAAAAACCTCCTTATTTTTATTATTGTACCATATAAAAGATTTAATTTGCGCTCTTGCTATGCTAAAATTAAGGTAGGGAAGTTAGCAAATGATGAGGGAGGCGGTAACTGTGAAACTGCGCAGCAAACCGATGACCAGAGAACAAATTAAACAATACCTGCACAAATTGCAGCTGGCTGATTTTGAGCCGCAGCCCGACCTTGCCACGCTGCAAAAGCTGCACGACGCGCATTTAAAATACATTCCGTATGATAATTTTGACTGCCTGAACAGCAAAATCACCTCGCTGAAACGCGAAGATATGTTTGACAAGCTGATTATGCACAACCGCGGCGGCATCTGCTTTGAACTGAACGGCATTTACGCGTGGCTCTTAGAATCGGTGGGTTTTAACTTTGTCAGCTTCGCCGGGCGCTTTATTAACAAAATTAACGTGTACCAAATGCGCCAGCACCGCAACATGTGCGTAACTATCGGCGGCAAGCGCTACATTACCGATGTGGGCGTTAACAGCGAAAGCCCGCGCATACCGCTTTTGCTGGAAGAAAACCGCGTGCAGAGCGACGGCATCAGCCAGTATAAATTCACGCGCGACGAATTTTGGGGCTGGCTGCTGTGGCAGAAGGAAAAAGGCAAACCATGGAAGCGTATGCTGGGCTTTACCGAAGAACCGCAGCTTGAAAAAGATTACGTCTTCCCGTCCTTCTGGTGCGACGCTCATCCCGATTCTCCTTTCAATAAAGAAAAAGAACTTTCCATCTTCCGCGAAGACTGCAACATCACCATCCGCGGCAACTATTTAAAATTTTACCTGGGCGGCAAAGTTAAATACCGCTACAAAATAAAAAACGGCGCCGATTTAAAAGAAGTACTGTGGGAATACTTCGGCATCAACGTCGAATACCAGCTAAAAGATGATGGTATGGATTATGAATGAGGTAAGTATGTTTGAAATCCCCCCTTACGTCAAAAAAATATTAAGCGCGCTGAACGCTGCGGGTTATGAGGCTTATATTGCCGGCGGCGCTGTGCGCGATTTGCTTTCGGGCCGGCCGCCCGGCGATTTTGACGTTACGACGAGCGCCTTGCCGGAAGAAACTACCGCCGTTTGCAAAGCGCACGACATTAAAACGGTTGATAACTTGGGACAGAACTTTGGCTGCGTCGTCGCTGTTATTGACGGGCACAATGTGGAGATAACCACCTTCCGCGGCGAAAGCTACGGCAGCGATGCGCACAAGCCGGAAAAGGTGTGGTTCAGCAAGTCGCTGCGCGATGATTTAAGCCGCCGCGATTTTACCGTTAACGCTATGGTGATGGACGCGGACGGCAAAATTTATGATTATCATTGTGGGCAGGATGATTTGACGAATAAAATTTTGCGCACCGTCGGCGACGCTCAGACACGTTACAGTGAGGACGCCCTGCGTATGCTGCGCGCCTGCCGCTTTGTGGGGCAGCTTGGCTTTACCTATGTACAGGAAGATGGTTTGCTGCCGCCCTTCGGCGAAGAAGGCACGCCCTATTACCTGTCGCAGAATTTTAAATTTCCGGTTGAACGCTGCGCAGGTTTATCGCTTGAGCGCGTGCGAACCGAGCTGGATAAACTTTTGGTCAGCGAACACGCAGGGCACGGCTTAATGCTTTTAATGGCAACAGGGTTGACGGACGCACACTGCCGCGTTAAGGAAGGCGGCGGCTATACCGAAATCGCCATCCTGCCGGAGCTGCGCCATCTGGCAGGGCTGCCGCAGAACAGGCGCTTCCATTGCTACAATGCGTGGGAGCATACGCTGGCCGCCGTCGATAACAGCCCGCGCGATTTAACTATCCGCTGGGCGATGCTGCTGCACGACCTTGGCAAAGGCATGCCCGGCATCCGCGGCACACATCCGGACGGTTCGCCGAGCGACCACGGACACGAAGCGTTAAGCGCCGTCATGGCGGAAGAACTTTTGACGCGCCTGCGTTACCCGAAAGATTTTAAAAAGCGTGTGGTCTGGCTTGTATCGCGCCACATGCGCTTTGCACCGATGATGTTTACCAAAGAGCGCACGCTGATGCGCTGGGTACGGGCAGAAGCTGCAAGCGGAGAGTTCCGCACCGAAAAGGATTTGACGGAAGCGTTTACGCAGCTGAAAGAAGTGTTTTTGGCAGACATGGGCGCAACACACGCGGGCAAGAACCCGCAGCTGATGGCGGAAGGGCGCGAGCTGGCGGACGCTGTTATTGAACTGGCGCGCACCAAAATGCCGGTGCATACTTCGGATTTGGCAATCAGCGGCGCAGATTTGCACGTACTGGTGCCGCCTGAAGAAACAGGAGCGTATTTAAAATACCTACTGGCGCGCGTGCAGAGCGGCAATTTGGCTAACTGCCGCGATGAGCTTTTGGCAGCGGCAAAGCACCGCCGCACCAAAACGGAAACGGCAGAAAATTAAGCCGCGCCTATTGTACGCCGCCGCGCAAAGTGCTATACTAATACTATCAACGGGGACGTAGCTCAGCTGGGAGAGCGTACGGTTC
>CASEGD010000072.1 GCA_949287345.1 uncultured Phascolarctobacterium sp.
CATTTCCTTTGCAATCTGCTGTAATTTTTTCAGCCTGTGGTTAAGGCCGGATTTGGTAATTTTGCCGCTCATAATGCGCGCCAGCTCCGCCAGCGAAGCATCCGGATGTTCCAGGCGCAGCTCCGCCGTTTCGCGCAGCACAACGGGCAGCCTGCCGAAATAGCCGATTTTTTCCAAATAACGGATGCTTTCAAGCTGTTCCACCGCCGCCTGCACCACCTTGTTCAAATTGGCGGTTTCGCAGTTTACCACACGGTTTACATTGTTGCGCATCTCTTTAACAATGCGCACGTTTTCAAACTCCATCAGCG
The DNA here is from genome assembly GCA_949287345.1 of uncultured Phascolarctobacterium sp. Classification (GTDB taxonomy): domain Bacteria; phylum Bacillota; class Negativicutes; order Acidaminococcales; family Acidaminococcaceae; genus Fusicatenibacter_A. The sequence continues at coordinate 312 of CASEGD010000072.1, forward strand.
CATTATGCGCACCGATAACGGACAGAAAATCCGTAATGGAGTTGCCTTCTTTCATATAAACAATAAAATCGTTCTTGCGGTCGGTAATTTTTGCGGGCAGCGAAAAGCCGTGCAGCACCTTAACGATACTTTTGGCAAGCTCCTCGTTTTCCGTCACCAGCTCCAGATGGTAATCGCTGGAAGGCTTGCTTACAGAGCCGCCCGCCATAAACACGCCGCGCAGAAACGCACGGCGGCAGCAGGATTTCGCCAGCAGTTTGTGCCGTTCCGCAGCGTCGCTGTAAGGCAAAAGCTGCAACTCATGCAGCGCCTTGCCAGCTTCTTTGGAAGGGATGACACGCACCTGATAGCGGTTGTTCTTTTTTAAACGGCGCGAACGGGTGACGAGCACCTCTGTCTGCACGTTGTAATTGGTTTTAAGCATTTGCAGCATACGGCGTGCCAAAGCGGCGTTTTCCGTGGAAAAATTAATGCCCATGTTGCGTCCCTGCAAAATAACCGCGCCGCTCATGCGCAAAAGCCCTAAAAGCTCTGCCTTTTCGCAGCATTTTTTCTGTGATTCTATTCTTGCGAGTTCATTTTTGACTTCGTTTGAAAATGACATTGCTTACCCTTCTGCCGAAGATTTATTTTTCAGCTTGCGCATACTCTGGCGCATAAAAAAGTAGTCGAAAAAGCGGAAGCCCTTGCCGAACAGCCGCAGCCTGTAAATAAGCGAAATAACCGCCTGTGCCAGCTTCTGCGGGTTGTGGCGCACCAAATCCTTATTGCTGATAAGGCTTTTAGGTACAACTTTAATGCCAAGGCGTTCAATCTTTTTAATATCCGGCGTAACCGGGATAGAGCCTTTAAGCTGATACTGCGCCAGCTGCGTTTCCGTTACGTTCTGGTCGTTGACGATGACGTAATCGAGGAACTGCGCACCCGCATGGGTAATCAGCGCCTGCACATGTTCAAACGCGCCGTAGCCGTCGGTTTCGCCCGGCTGCGTCATAACATTGCAGACGTAAATTTTAACGGCGTCGCTGCGCAGTACCGCCTCGCGTATGCCGTCAACCATCAGGTTGGGGATAACGCTGGTGTACAGGCTGCCCGGCCCCAAAATCAAAACGTCGGCCTTCATAATCGCTTCAACAGCGCTGTCCGTCGCCTGCACGTCGGCAGGCTCAACACTGACGCGGCGGATGCGTTTATGCGCCTTCGGTATTTCCGATTCGCCTTCAATAAAAGTGCCGTCCGTCATCTCCGCCTTTAAGCGGATATCGCTGAGCGTGGACGGAATAACATTGCCGCGCACGTTCAGAATCTGGCTTGTCGCCGCAAGGCCCGCTTCCATGCTGCCTTCGGCTTCCGCCATAGCGGCGATGAAAAGATTGCCGAAATTATGCCCCGCCAGCGGCGAACCGTCGTTAAAACGGAACTGCATAATGCGTTCCATCAAAGGCTCGCGGTCGGCCAGCGCAACAAGACAGTTGCGCAAATCGCCCGGCGGGATAATGCCCATTTCCTTGCGCAGACGCCCGGACGAACCGCCGTCATCAGCAACCGTAACAACGGCGTTACAGTTGCTTGTAATATACTTCATGCCGCGCAGAAGCGTGGAAAGCCCCGTGCCGCCGCCGATAACGGTAATGGCAGGCCCGCGCCCCAGTTTGCGCTGCGTAAAAATCTTTTCCATCAGCGACGAATTATTGTCCGGCAGCACCGCTTCCACAACGGAACGGATAACGCGGCGCGTGGCGTAAACCATAACAAAGCCGCCAACACACAAAAACAAAAAGCCGCCCAGCATCGAAACCGTGTTGGAATACTTGCCGGTGGTTAAATAAGTCATGCGGAACATCAGTTCTTCCACATAACCCATGAACTGATAATTAAAAAATAGTGCCAGCCCAAGCGCGCAGCATAAAACGCCCACTGTAAAAAGCAGCAGCCAGCGTTTTAAATTCATGCCCGGGCACAGCCAGCTAATCCAGCCCATAAGCTGCCTCCTTTAACGGTTTTTAAGCCTTAAATCGCGGTGGCTTAACAGAACTTTGTAGCCTTCCTTACGCAAAAACGCAGCAATCCGGTTGGCCACATACACGCTGCGGTGCTGGCCGCCCGTGCAGCCCACGCTGATAACCAGCTGGCTTTTGCCTTCCGCCACGTACTGCGGCAAAAGCATTTCCAAAAGTTCTTCTTCCTTGGATAAAAACTGCTGCGTCTGCGGATAACGCTCGATAAACTGCGCCACGGCCTCATCGTTGCCGGTCAGCATGCGCAGGTCGTCCTCATAAAACGGGTTCGGCAAAAAGCGCACGTCCAAAACCATGTCGCTGTCCAGCGGCAGTCCGTGCTTAAAGCCGAAGGACTGTACCGTTACCGACATCTGTTCGCTGCTGCCGCTTACGCAGAACAGCTCGCGGATTTTATTTTTCAGCGCGTCGGCGCGCATATCCGTCGTGTCGATAATATAGGTTGCCCTGTCCTTAATTTTTTGCAGGCTGTTGCGCTCGTAGGCAATGCTTTCGCTTAAAGTGCGCCCCTGCCCCAGCGGATGACGGCGGCGCGTTTCCTTATAACGGCGGATAAGCACCGCGTCCGAAGCATCGAGGAACAGCACCTCGTAAGCATAGCCGTTCAGGCGCAGTTCGTCCAGCACCTCTGCCAGCTTGTCAAAAAAGCGCCCGCCGCGGATATCGACAACAATCGCCGTATTGCACGGCGCAGATGCCTGGCGCGACAGCTCCGCAAATTTGGTAATCAGCGCCGGTGGCATGTTATCGACGCAAAAATAATTCATGTCCTCCAGCGTGCGGATAGCCTGAGTTTTGCCCGCTCCGGACATACCGGTTATTATTAAAAATTTAGATTCTTCCATAATCATCACCGCCAAAAGTGCTGTGTTTTATATTAGTAATATTATAACACAAGCCTGCAACAAAATTGCAAAAATAAAAAGCGCCCGCAGCGGGGCGCCGAAATGGAGGCAAAATTAAAATGCACAGGGGTCGGAAAATTCTGTTTTGCTGCCGGATTCAATTTCCGCAAAAACTTCCAGCATTGCCTGCTCCAATCTGCCGAGCATGGCTTCAATATCAGCTGCCGTACCGGCAAGCGGCGGCATAAAGATAATAACATCGCCGATATTGCGCACGATCAATCCGTATTTGCGTGCTGTCTGGCAAATACCACCGGCAATCAACAGCCCCGATTTAAACGGTATTTTTCTTTCCTTATCATACATCAGTTCTATGCCAGCAAGCATGCCGCACTGGCGCGCATCGCCGACATAACGCATTTGGTTAAAACGCTTCATGTATTTTTCTATAACTGCCATCTTGGGCGGCAAATTGGCGATAACATCGTCTTTGGCAAAAATTTCCAGTCCGGCCAGGCCTGCAGCGCACGCCAACGGATTGCCCGTATAGCTGTGTCCGTGATAAAAAGTTTTATATTCATCCGGTTCGCCTAAAAAGGCATTGTAAATTTCGTCCGTCACCATTGTTGCGCCCAGCGGCAGATAACCGCCGGTAATGCCTTTGGACAGGCACATCATATCAGGCAGCACTCCTTCATGCTCGCAGGCAAACATTTTGCCGGTACGCCCAAAACCGGTTGCTACTTCATCAACAATTAACAATACATTATATTTTTTCGTCAAATCACGCACGCCTTTAATATAACCCTTCGGCTGCATCAGCATACCTGCTGCCGCCTGCACCAACGGTTCAATAATCATGGCAGCAACTTTACCGGCATTCTGTGCCAGATATTCATCCAGTTCTTTTAAAAGATAATCCAGAAATTCCTGCTCGGTTTTAAAACCCAACTTGCTGTGATAATAGGACGGACAGGTCATTTTTTTAGTACCAAACAACAGCGGCTTGTAGACCTTGTGGAACACATCAATGTTGCCGACACTGACTGCACCAACCGTATCACCATGGTAGGAATCGCCAAGATTGATAAACTGCTGTTTTTCCGGTCTGCCCTTAAACTGCCAGTATTGAAAAGCAATTTTTACCGCCGCTTCCACCGCAGTTGAACCGTCGTCGCTGTAAAAAACCTTGTTCAGACCCTGCGGCGTAATTTCCACCAGTTTTTCCGCAAACTCTGCCGACGGCTGGTTAATAAGCCCCAGCAAGGTAGAATGGGAAATTTTGTCTATTTGCGCTTTGATAGCATCGTCAATTTCACGGCGGCAGTGGCCATGAATATTAACCCACAGGCTGGAAATGCCGTCATAATATTCGCGCCCTTCAGTATCATACAGCTTTACGCCGTCGCCGCGTTCAATGACCAGTTGCGGATTTTCCACCCAGCCTTTCATCTGTGTAAACGGGTGCCAGATATATTTTTTATCAAGTTCTTCCCATTTATTCATGTCCGCCATCCTCCAATGCTTTATAAATACGCGCCAAATCAATATTGCCAGCAGCAATTCTTCCAGCTTCCGCCATATCTGCGCCACTCAGCAGCGCTTTATTTAAAACGGGCAGCTTGCCCAAAACAGGCAGCCCCGTAAGTTTTTCGTAATAATACAAATTACTGCGCTCCAGCACACCGGCATTCGTTTCATCCCAGCCGTTAACAATAAAGCCAAGTACGTTCAGCCCTTCATGCTGCGCGTAATACGCGGATAATACGGCATGGTTAACATTGCCAAGCAAAGGTTTAACCACAATAATTACCGGCAAATGCAGCGCCTTAAAAAAATCTTTAACAAGATAATCGTCCGTCAGCGGGGCGGATATGCCGCCAACCCCTTCCACGACAGTCACTTCGTGTTCGTTTATCATCTTATGTGCTGCCTGTTCTATTATTTTACTATCAAGCCTTATGCCAGCCAGTTTGCTTGCTTCTGCCGGTGCTAACGCCGCTTCCAAAACGTAAGGCACAACTTTATCATGCTGCTCAAACGGCATACCTGCGCCTTTCATTAAAAGTTCTGCGTCCTCACTTACCAGTTTGCCGTCTGCCCTGCGCACGCAGCCGGAAGCCGCCGGTTTAAACACGCCTGTATCAAGCCCCATCTGTTTAAAGCCTGCTGCCAGGCATGCACTGACTACCGTTTTGCCAAATTCCGTATCCGTTGCCGTTATACCTATCGCCTTCATCATTATCCTTCTTTCACTTCTGCGTTCAGCTGCCGCCATATTTTTCCCATAATATGTGCTGCAAACTCAATTTCTTCCGCAGTGTGCGCCGCCGTTACTGTTACGCGCAGGCGGCTTGTACCTTCGGGCACAGTCGGCGGGCGGATGCCGGAAACCATAATACCCGCATCCATCAGCGCCGCCATAACCTGCATGGTTTGCTGCGTGCTGCCAATAAGCACCGGCACAATGGGCGTTACGCCGTCAATAACATCTAATCCTTCTTCTTTCAGTAATCTGCGCATCAGCAATGTGTTTTCTTTAAGCCTGCCCAGATATTTTTGCGGCTGCGCTTTTAATAAACGCAGCGCCGCCAAAGCGGATGCCGTTACCATGTCCGGCAATGCCGTAGAAAAAATAAACGGGCGTGCTTTATTGATTAAATATTCTATGATAACGGCGTTTGCGGCAACATAACCGCCTTCCGCAGCCAACGCCTTGCTGAGCGTGCCGATTTGCACATCAACCTTGCCCTGCAAGTTGTAATACGCAGCCGTGCCGCTGCCGTCCGCACCGATAACGCCGACAGCATGGGCATCGTCAACAATAAGGCAGGCATTGTATTTTTCTTTCAGCGCTACCAACTCAGGCAAGTTGCCAATATCGCCGTCCATACTGAACACGCCGTCGGTAACGATAAAACGCTCGCCCTGCACCGGCGTTGTTTTTAACAGCTCCTCTAAATGCTGCATGTCGTTATGCCTGTACACCACAACTTTGGCGCGCGCAATGCGGCAGCCATCAATAATGCTGGCATGGTTAAGTTCATC
>CASEGD010000073.1 GCA_949287345.1 uncultured Phascolarctobacterium sp.
CGAAAGCATTAAAATCCTCCTCCGTCAGTTTTTTATCAGCTGCAAAGCCTGCTGCGCAATTTCTTTGGCAGCGCCCGGACGGCCGAGGCTTTTGGCAGCTTTTTTCATCTGCTGTAATTCTTCGTCGCGAATCAAAAGATGTTCTATTTCTTCCAGCAATTTCTCGCCGGTCAGTTCCTTATCCAGAACCACTTTGGCAGCACCTGCCGCCTCCACGGCACGCGCGTTAAACTCCTGATGGTTCGCCGTCGCATAAGGGTACGGAATCAGCACCGAAGGTATGCCCTTCGCCATCAGCTCCGCAAGGCCAATCGCGCCCGCGCGGAACACTGCCAGGTCTGCCGCCGCCAGTGCCATCGGCATGTCGTGCAGGTAAGGCTTGACGATAATATTATCTTCCAGCTTGCCGTCTTTCTCAAGCTCTTTTATGTAAGCGTCGTAATTAGCTTCGCCGGTTGCGTGCAGCACCTGCACATCGTGCCTGCCGCTTAACGCCTGCTCAACATACAGCATGGCTTTGTTAATGCTCTGCGCGCCGCGGCTTCCGCCGGATACCAAAATAGTTTTTTTGTCCGCGTCAAGCCCGAAAAATTTAATGGCTTCATCGCGCTTGTTGGAAAGAATTTCCACGCGGATGGGGTTGCCGGTATAAACCTTCTGCGATTTGCCGGTAAAATATTTTTCCGCCTCATGGTAACCCAAAAAGACTTTTTTTACGAACCTTGCCAGTATTTTATTGGTAACACCCGGCATGGCGTTCTGCTCCTGTATCGCAGTCGGTATGCCGCGCAGCGCCGCTAAAAACACAATCGGTCCGCACACATAACCACCCGTGCCGATAACAAGGTCAGGCTTAATCTCGCTGATAAGGCTGTTTGCCCCTGCAAGGCCTGTAAACAGTTTGGCAAAGCTGCGCAGCGTATCAAAGCTCAGGCTGCGTTTAAAGCCTGCAATTTCAATAAAGCGCAGCGGGTAACCGTAACGCGGAATAATATTTTTTTCCAGCCCCTCTTTAGTGCCGACAAAAATAATTTCAGCCTCGGGGCGCAGTTTTTTAATCTGGTCGGCAATGGTCAGCGCCGGGTAAATATGCCCGCCGGTGCCGCCGCCCGAAAGTATTACCTTCACTTTTGTTCCTCCGCAGCCGCAATTTCTGCGACTATTTCTTTAAAGCAGCGTCCGCGTGCCGGGAAGCCGCTGAACATATCAAAAGAAGCACACGCCGGCGAAAGCAGCACCGTCTGCGGCTTAACCGCAATTTTATGCGCAAGTTCTACCGCTTCGCGCATGGATTTAACCCTGCGGATATCGGCAACGCCTGCTTTAACGGCAGCTTCGTTAAAACGCTCTGCCGCTTCGCCCAGCAAAATCAAAGTATCAACCTTGGTTTTAACCAGCGCCATCATTTCTTCCAGCGGCGTCAATTTATCTGTGCCGCCGGCAATTAAAATCAAATGCCCGTTGGCAAAGGCTTCCAGCGCTTTAATGGTAGAATCGGTATTGGTAGCCTTGGAATCGTTATAATAAGGCACGCCGTTAACGGTTGCCGTGTATTCAATGCGGTGTTCCACGCCTTTAAAGCTTTTCAGCACTGCGGCAATATCATCGGGCTTAACGCCTGCAAAAAACGCCGCGCCGATAGCAGCCAGCACATTTTCTTCGTTGTGGCCGCCAAAAATCTGCAAATCTTTTTTGTTGCAGATAACTTCTTTTGTATCGTTCCAGGCAATTACAAAATTGCCGTTATCCATGTAAATGCCCTGCGGCAGAATTTCCCTGCGGCTGAACCAGCACAATCTGCCCGGCACCAGCCCGCCCCAGCTTTTAACGATGGGGTCGTCAAAATTCAGCAGCGTAACATCCTCCGGACGCTGGTTTTTAAAGATATTGCATTTTGCCGCGCCGTAAGCTTCCATGGTATGGTGGCGCGTTAAATGGTCTTCCGTTAAGTTTAAAATAACGGCAATTTCCGCGCGGAAGTTCTGGATGGTTTCCAGTTGAAAACTGGAAAGCTCTGCCGCCAGCCAAGAATTATCCGGCATGGTTTCCACTTCTTTGGTCAGCGCCATGCCGATGTTGCCGCCAACTTTGCTTACGCAGGGCAGCGTTGCCAGCATTTCGCCCACCAGCGTAGTGGTTGTAGTTTTGCCGTTGGTGCCCGTAATGCCGATAATATGCCCGTTGTAATTGCGGTAGGCAAGCTCCGCCTCGCCCGTTACGTTAATGCCGCGGCGCAAAGCCTCCTGCACCAGCTGGTTTTCAAGGCTGATGCCCGGTGAAAGGATAACTTCTTCCACCTCGTCCAGCAGCTTTTCACCGCCGCCTATTACAATCTGCCCGCCGGTTTTGGCAAGCAGTTCCTTCAAATCTGCGTTTACTTCATGTTCAGCATCGTTGTAAAGCAGCACGCGTTTGCCGCCGCGCGCTAAAATCTCCGCCGCGCCGCAGCCGCTGATGCCGATGCCGTAAACAAGTACCGCCTTATCCAAAATTAAAAGCCTCCGTTTCCGTTAAGCCAAAGCATAACGCCAACTGCGCACAGCACGCAGCTTGCCGTAAAAAAGCGTTTAACGATTTTGGTTTCTTTCCAACCGCCCAGTTCAAAATGGTGGTGAATCGGCGTCATGCGGAAGATACGTTTGCCATGCGTCAGGCGGAAGTAAGTAACCTGCATAATTACACTGGTTGCTTCCATAACGTAAATGCCGCCCAGAATTACCAAAAGCAGCTCGGTATGCGTTAATAACGCTAACGCCGCCACACCGCCGCCGATAGCCAGCGAGCCGGTATCACCCATAAATACTTTGGCAGGGTAATGGTTAAACAGTAAAAAACCAAGGCATGCGCCGCAAATTGCCAGCGCAAACACACTCAAATCAAAATGGCCGGTGTTATAAGCAATAAAAGCATAAGCAACCGTTACCGGCACCGTAACGCTGGCAGCAAGCCCGTCAAGGCCGTCCGTAAGGTTTACGGCGTTGGTTGTGCCAACCAAAAGCAAAAATACCAGCACATAATACAGCCAGCCCAGCGGCAGCATGTATTCCGTACCGGGTATGGCAATGCTCAAATCGCCATGCACATGGGTTTCAATATAATAAACATACGCGCCTGCCAGCACAAACTGCATAAAAAACTTCTGCGCAGCCGTAAGGCCAAGGTTGCGTTTCATTACTACCTTAATATAATCGTCAACAAAACCAATCAGCGCGTGGCCAAAGGTCAGCAGCAGCGCAATGCACAGCGCCGGTGTAAAATTGCACCATACGGCAACGGCAACAACAATCGCCAGCAGCATCATAATGCCGCCCATCGTCGGCGTGCCGCTTTTTTTCATGTGTTCCTTCGGGCCGCATTCGCGGATGCTCTGCCCAAAATTAAGCTTATGCAAAAGAGAAATAAAACTGCTGCCGGTTACGGCGCATACCAAAAACGCCGTAGCCAAAGCGCCTAAAAGGGTTATCATAAATCAATCAACACTCCGTAATTATTTTTTCAAAACAAGGTCAATCAAACCATCCACCTGCATGGAATGAGAACCTTTTAACAAAATTATATCATTATTACGCACTACGCCGCTTAAAATTTTTGCGGCTTCCGCGCGGTCCTTGCAAATAAAAGTTTTAACGCCGCCGTTTTGCGCCGCTTTACCGATGTTCACGGCTTCTTCGCCGTAAGTAATCAGCACGTCAACGCCTTCGGCCGCCGCCATTTTGCCAACTTCCGCATGTGCGGATTGGGAAAGTGCGCCCAGTTCCAGCATATCGGCCAGCACGGCAACAGCCCTGCCGCCTTTGGCGGATTTTACGGCGTGCAGCGTTTTCAGCGCGCTCGCCATAGATGCGGGGCTGGCGTTGTAAGCGTCGTTAATAACTGTAACAGCGCCGATTTGCACAAATTCCTGACGCTTGCCGGTAAGTTTTACATCTTTCAAAGCAGCCTTAACCTGCGCCAACGGCACGTTAAAAGTTACCGCCACGCCGATTGCCGCCAGTGCGTTGTAAACATTGTGCTCGCCCAAAAGCGGCAAAACAATGTGTTCACGCTCGCCGGTTTTGGCACAAACGCAGTCAAATTCGCTGCCATCAGCATTTAAAACAACGTTTTCCGCACGCATGTCAGCGCCGTCGCCGCAGCCGTAAGTTACAGCCTGCGCCGCCGTTTTATCCGCCATAGCGCGCACAAAAGCGTCGTCGTTATTCAGCACGGCAAACTGCTGCGCCGTTAAGCCTTCCACAATTTCGCCCTTGGCTTTGGCAATGTTTTCCATGCTGCCCAAAAGCTCCATATGCGTTTCGCCGACATTGGTAACAACGGCAACATCGGGGCTTGCCAGTTCGCACAGCGCACGGATCTGCCCCAAACCGCGCATGCCCATTTCCACAACGGCAATTTCCGTGTCGGGTTTGATGTTCAGCAGCGTTTTGGGCAAGCCGATTTCGTTGTTAAAATTAGCTTCCGTTTTTACTACATTATATTTTACCGCAAGGCAGGCAGCAATTAAATCCTTGGTAGAAGTTTTACCGTTGGAACCGGTAACAGCCACTACCTTCAAATTTTTCTGCTTGTCGCGCCATGCCTTGGCAATCAGCTGATAGGCTTTTAAAGTATCGTCAACCTTAACGGCAACGGCATTTTGCGGCAAACCTGCAACATCGTGGCTGATAACCACGCCCGTTGCGCCCAGTTCCAGCGCTTTGGCGCAGTAATTATGCCCGTCAAAATTTTCGCCGCTTAAAGCCACAAACAGCTCGCCCGCTTTAATGCTGCGGCTGTCGGTGTTAACGCCGCAAAACTCAACATTCTGCGCATTTTCGCAGCTGCCGCCAGTTGCAGCCAGTATCTCCTGCAAATTCAGCATTTTATCACCTTTTGTTCTGCCAGTATTCCTGCACCACTTCGCGGTCGTCAAAGTGGATAGTTTCGTGGCCGATAATCTGATAATTTTCGTGCCCCTTGCCCGCAATCAAAACAACGTCATTATCGGCGGCATGCTCCAGCGCATAGTTAATCGCCTCGCGCCTGTCGCTTAAACGCACACTGGTTTTGCCTGCCGGTATATCTTTAAGGGCAGTTTCAATCTCGTCGATAATAAGTTCCGGGTCTTCCGTACGCGGGTTATCGGAGGTAACAACCACGTTATCCGCCAAATCCAGCGCTATTTTGCCCATAATCGGGCGTTTTTTGTTGTCGCGGTCGCCGCCGCAGCCAAATACAACCCACAGTTTACCTTTGGTAATGCCGCGCGCCGTTTTCAGCACGTTTTCCAAACCGTCCGGCGTATGGGCGTAATCCACAATAACGGTGTATGGCTGCCCTGCTTCCACAAGCTGGAAGCGCCCCGGCACGCCGTCAAAACCGTCCAGCACGTCAACAATAATTTTGGCGTCAATTTTTTCAGCCAGCATCGCGCCAACGGCGGACATTACATTATATACGTTAAATTCGCCGGTAATTTTCAGCACCAAATCCATTTCACCGGCAGGGGTATGCAGCTTCAGCGCCATTTGTTTGGCCTGCACGTCAAAGCTGATGGGGTAAATGTCGTAATCCCTGCTTTCGCCGTAAGTAATTACCGGTGCTTTGGTACGCCCCGCAATAATTTTACTGCTGGGGTCGTCCATGTTAAGCACGGCAGTTTTATTAACCTTGTTGCCGTCCGTCAAATGTTCAAACAACAAGCTTTTGGCATCCACGTAGTTGGCAAAAGTTTTATGGAAGTCCAGATGGTCCTGCGTAATATTCGTCAGCACCGCCGTGTCATATTCAATACCGGCAACGCGGTTCAGCGCCAAAGCGTGGCTGGATACCTCCATAACCACGTAATCGCAGCCGCGCTGCTGCATTTTGTACAAAGTTTTCTGCAAATCAACAACGTCCGGCGTGGTATTGTGCGAAACGGTTTCTTCGTCCTCAATCATAATGTTTATGGTGCCAATCATGCCAACCTTGTAGCCTGCCTTACGCAGAATCAGGCGGATAATGTTGGTCGTAGTCGTTTTGCCGTTCGTGCCGGTAACGCCAATCATGCGCATTTTCTTGCCGGGATAGTCAAAAAAATAAGGGGTCACAAGTTCCATGGCCCTTCTGGTATCGCTAACCTTAACCAGCGTCATACCTGCGGGGCAGTCCACAGCG
>CASEGD010000074.1 GCA_949287345.1 uncultured Phascolarctobacterium sp.
GGCGCGGGGCACCCGGTTTACCGCTACGGCAAGGCTTTGTATATGGGGTTGCCTGTATGAGTATCAGTAATTTTGAATATAAAAAATTGGTTATAACCTGTCTCAGCCCGGTGCATATCACCGACGAGGTGGGCACGGTGTACAGCTATCAGTACCTGTACGACGCAAGGACGCAGCGCGTATATTTTTTGAACGAGCGCCTGTGGGTTAAGTTTTTGTTTGAAAACAACCTGCTGGCGGAGTTTGAAGAACTGATTAAAACCAAAATGCGCGCCGGTACTTTGTGCGAATGGCTGCTGGCCAAAGGGTATGATATTGACGCTTTGGGCGGAGCGGTAACGGAATACGCCGATGTGGCGGTGCTGCCGGAGGTTATCGCCGCCAACAAAACGCGCCTGACTGAAATTGTGCGTACCGTCCATTCCGTTGACGGCCAGCCGTACATACCGGGCAGCAGCATCAAGGGCGCACTGCGCACGGGGCTTTTGTTCAGCCTGCTTTTGCAGGAGGATAAGCCTTTTAAGCGATAAACGTGTGCGCGATAAAAACGCAGCCTTGTCGCGCCTGGCGCAGAAGCTGGAGGTTATGTTGCTGCACCGTCTGGAAATACCCAAGGGCGAACAGGGCAGCGATCTTTTGCCGCAGGCAGGCATGAACTGCAGCATTATGAAGGGACTCTCCGTCAGCGACGCTTACGGCAGCGGCAATATTGTGCCGGTAGTGGTGCAGAAGCGTGAAGCCGTGTACATCAACAAAACCGGCCAGGTTAAAAACAAAAACCTCAATCTGTTCCGCGAATGCCTGCCGCAGGGCGCAAAACAGCATTTCAGCATTACGCTGGATAAAGCCGTGTTCAGCGGTACCGGTATTCAGTCGGTAACGGAACTGCTGAAACGCCAGCAGGATTTTACGGAATTTGTATTGAGCATGAATAAAAACATTTTTGGTGCGGCACTGAAACACGAATTTGCCGGTGCTGCCAAAGCCAACCTGCTGTTAGGCAGCGGCAGCGGCTTTTTAAGCAAAACGCTGCTGGCGGCGTTAGCGCCGGATGCCAAAGCGTACCGGGCAGCGGCGGCGCTGATTTTGCATAACAATTTTTACAAGCATGCGCATTTGCAGCTTGACAGGTTTACTGCGCCGCGTGCCCTGCAGACGGTGCGTACCCAGAAGGGCGCGGGGCTGATGGGCGTTTGCGCCGTAACGGAGGAATAAGCCATGCCGCAGATTATGGAAATTACTTTAACGCTGCCGGAAGGGCAACGGCTGCACCCAAGCATGGGCAGCGTGCTGCACGGCGCATTGATGGAATATGCGCACGAGGATTTTGCCGCTGCCATGCACAGGGCGGGCGTGCGCCCGTTCAGCCAGTTTGTGTATTACGATAAGCAGGCGGAGCGCGCGGTGTGGCGTTTGGCTGCGCTTAACGGGGAAGCAGCGGCAGAGCTTGGTTATGCGCTTGCTGCCATGCCGCAAAATTTATGTTTAAAGCAAAAAGGATATGTGGTACAATTAAGTAAATCGCAGCCTGTAAAAGAAGCTGATTATGCCGCTATGGCGCAGCAGTTTTTTACGGAGCAGCCTTCGCACAAGGCGGAAGTTACTTTTGTAACGCCTACATCCTTTAAAGCTTACGGCGCTTACAAAATCTATCCCGATAACGCCTACATTTTCCGCAGCCTGTTAAAACGCTGGAATGCTTACAGCGGCGGGCTGGTGCTGGAGGAAGATAATTTGGAGCAGCATCTGGCGGATGCCGTAAAGGTTATCGGCTATAACCTTTCCTTACAGCAGTATTCCGTCGGCGGCGCGCCGATAGACGCTTTTAAAGGACGCTATACGCTTTTATTGCGCGGCACGGAAGCGCAGAACAGGATTACCGCGTTGCTTTTGGCTTACGCTGAATATGCCGGTATCGGCATCAAGACGGCGCTGGGCATGGGCGGCGTGTTTATAAACTTTTTACCCTGATTGCAGGGACGGAAGCCGTTTTAATTAACGAACCCAATCATCATTTCTTAAGCAAAAATCCCCTGCAGGGGACGGAAAAATTTTTTGTAAAATGCACAAAACTATTGCATTTTTATTAAATGAGTGTTAGGATTAGGCTTAACAGTTATTTGAGGGGGCAATGTGCATGATTACTTACCGTCAGGCAACTTTTGACGATGTGGAAAATATTCATAAATTACTGAATGATTATGCGCACGAAGGTTTGATGCTGCCGCGCGCGCGCAATGCTATTTACGAGAACCTGCGCGATTATATCGTGGCGATTGAAAACAACCGCCTTGTCGGCTGCGGGGCGCTGCATTTTGTGTGGGACCGCCTTGCGGAAATACGTTCGCTGGCGATTGACCCGGAGCGCAAGGGCACAGGCATTGGCCGCAACATTGTGCACCTTTTGGAAAAAGAGGGCATGGAACGCGGCGTAAAAATGTTTTTTACCCTTACTTACCAGCCGGGCTTTTTTGCCAAGTGCGATTACATTGAAACCGCCAAGGAAAAGCTGCCGCAGAAGGTGTGGAAGGAATGTGTGTATTGCCCGCAGTACCCGTACTGCAACGAGATTGCCTTTGTAAAAACCACGGTGGATTACGAACCGGGCGACATTATGTTTTAAAAGCAAAATAAAAATCCCGCTCTTTTGGAGCGGGATTTTTTTGTACGCAATTTGTCAAAGGAAGGTTAATTATTTTTTCTCTACGAGTTTAAGAGGAACAGCGATTTTAGCTTCGATTTTTTCGCCTTTAGCCAGTTTAACAGCGGCTTCTACACCCTGCTGGCCCATCAGTTCGGGCTGCTGGGCAATGGTAGCTGCCATGGTGCCGTTTTCAACTGCTTTAATGCCGTCGTCGGTACCGTCAAAGCCAACGATGAAGATCTGTTTGCCAGCGCTCTTGGATGCTTCGATAGCGCCGAGAGCCATTTCATCGTTCTGGGCAAAAATTGCCTGAATGTCCGGGTTAGCCTGCAGCATGTTTTCAGCAACGGTCAGGCCTTTGGTGCGGTCGAAATCAGCGGATTGTTTTGCAACAACGTTTAATTTCTGGTCGGCAACTTTGTGGAAGCCTTCGCCGCGTTCACGGGTTGCGGAAGCGCCGGGGATACCTTCGAGTTCGGCAACTTTAACGCCTTCGCCCAGTTTGTTGATGATGTATTCGGCAGCCATTTCGCCGCCTTTTACGTTATCGGAAGCAACGAGGGAAGCAAGGGTGCCTTTGTCGGCGGTGCGGTCAAGGGCAATTACAGGGATGTTTGCTTTATTGGCAGCTTCAACGGAAGTGGAAATGGCAGCGGAGTCAACCGGGTTTACCAGAAGAACGGTAACACCCTGCTGCAGCAGGTCGGCAACGTCGTTAGCCTGTTTTGCCGGGTCGTTCTGCGCATCAACGATTTTTACGTTAACGCCAAGCTCTTGGGCTTTGGCTTCAACGCCGTCTTTAACGGATACGAAGAACGGATTGTTTAAAGTGGAGATGGAGAAACCGATGGTGGTTGCACCGTCTTTTTTAGCAGCCGGAGCTGCTTCTTCTCCGGAGCTGCAGCCGGCAATCAGCATTACCGACATCATCAGGACTGCCATAACGGCTAATAAAGTTTTTTTCATTTAAAACATAACCTCCTAGGATTTTTTGCGGTCCATGAGGACTGCAAGCAGAATAACAATACCTTTGACAACTTGCTGGTAGAAACTGGATACGTTAAGAATATTCAGGCCGTTGTTCAGCGTGCCGATAATCAGTACGCCGATGAGCGTGCCCAGAATGCGGCCCTTACCGCCGGAAAGGCTGGTGCCGCCGAGAACTACCGCCGCAATGGCGTCCAGCTCGTAGCCGGTGCCTGCGGTAGGCTGTGCGGAATTAAGGCGCGAGGTTAAAATGGAACCTGCCAGCGCGCAGAACAAACCGGTGATGGCATAAGCAAAAATTTTAATGCGCTCAATTTTAATGCCGGCGATAAAGGAAACCTTTTCGTTGCCGCCGACGGCGTAGGTTTTACGACCCAGCGGCGTTTTGTTAAGGATGAACCAGCACAGTGCAAATGCCAGCAGCATTACAACTGCCGGTACAGGAATACCTGCAAAATAGCCCTGTCCGAACATATGGAACAGCGGGTCATCGGTAAGGCTGCTGATAGGGTTGCCGTCGGTGTAAACCAAAGTTAAACCGCGGAAAATGGTCATCGTTGCAAGGGTAGCGATGAACGGCGCAACCCTGCCGTAAGAAATTACCACGCCGTTGATAGTGCCGAGGATAAGGCCGATGATAGCGGAAACAAGGATACCCAAAATCGGGTCCATGCCGCCTTTAATGAAGCTGGCCATAATCGCGCTGGAAAGCGCCAGCGTGCTGCCGACGGAAAGGTCGATGCCGCCGGTGAGTATGACAAAGGTCATACCGAAGGAAATCAGCGCGTTAATGGAAACCTGCCGCAGCAGGTTTTTTAAGTTGGAAGGGTCGATAAAGCTGCTGTTTAAAGCAGAGATAACGACAAAAAGTACAATTAACCCGATTAACGGGCCCATTTTTCTAACTAAGGCAGAAACGTTCATCTGTTATATTCCTCCTGTTGCAAGGGTGATGATATTTTCCTGGGTGGCTTCTTCGTGCGGGATTTCACCGGCGATTTTGCCTTCATGCACAACCAGTACGCGGTCGCTCATACCGATAACCTCCGGCAAATCGGAGCTTACCATGATGATGGAAACGCCCTGCGCCGTCAGCTCGTTCATTAAATCGTAAATATCGCGCTTGGCGCCGACGTCGATGCCGCGTGTAGGCTCGTCCATGATGATGATGGACGGGTGCATGCCAATCCATTTGGCGATAACCACCTTCTGCTGGTTGCCGCCGCTGAGCGCGCCCGCAGGCAGCTGGATGCTGGCGGTTTTAACGCCGAGCTTGTGCGACAGGTCATTGGAAAAATCATACTCTTTTTTATCGTTGATAACTGCTTTGGTAGCAAAGGTATCGACGCTGGGCAGGGCAATGTTTTTAAGAATGGAAAAATCAAGAATCAGCCCTTCTGTTTTGCGGTTTTCGGTAATAAAACCGATGCCTGCCTTGATGGCGTCCTCAGGCTTTTTGATGGTGACTTTTTCGCCGTGCAGGTAAATTTCGCCCTGCTGGCAGTCGTCGATGCCGAACAGCGCGCGCATGATTTCCGTGCGTCCTGCGCCCATCAGTCCGGCAATACCTAAAATTTCGCCCTTACGCAGGTTGAAGGATACATGGTCGAACACGCCCGGCTGGCACATGTTTTTAACTTCCAGCACAACCTCGCCTGGCGTTGTTGTGCGCCCGGGGTAGTATTCGGTAATCGCGCGGCCTACCATGTCCTGTACAACGGCTTCCATTGTGGTGCTGCGCGTCGGGCGGCAGCTGATGGAGTGTCCGTCGCGCATGACGGTAATGGTATCGCAGTGCGTAAACACTTCTTCCATGCGGTGGGAGATATAAACAATCGCCACGCCTTTGTCCTTTAAGGCGTGCATAACTTCAAACAGCTTGGCGGTTTCGCGTTCGGTCAGTGCCGCGGTCGGTTCGTCCATAATTACAACCTTGGCGTCCAACATCAGGTTGCGGATAATTTCCGTCATCTGCTGCTGGCCAACGCTGCATTCGCCGGCTTCTGCGTCCAGCGGCAGCTCAATGCCAATCTGTGCGCATTTTTCTTCGGCCAGCTTACGCATTTTTTTGGTGTCCAGCATGCCGAAGGAGTTGGTAATCTGCTTCATCAAAAACAGGTTTTCCAGAATTGAAAGGTTGGGCCAGATATTCAGTTCCTGATGGATAAAGGCGATGCCGTGGTTTTCGGCGTCGCGTGCGTTTTTAAAATGTACTTCCTGCCCGTCAACGGTGATTTTGCCGGCATCGGCTTTGTGTATGCCGGTAAGAATGTTCATCAGCGTTGATTTGCCGGCGCCGTTTTCGCCCATCAGCGCGTGGATTTCACCGGAATGCAGCGTGAAATCAACCCCGCGCAGGACCTGATTGGTGCCGAAGGCTTTTGAAATACCTTGCATGGCAATTTCCATAGCTGACTGCTCCTTTTATCAGAATATTACGCCGGAATGTAAAATTACGTTGGCAAACGGCGTGGTTTCGCCGGTGCGGATAACTGCCTTGGCAGTTCTGGTAGCCTGTTTGAAATGCTCGTGGTCGGTAACAATCCATTCCCTGTCGCCGAACAGTCTGTGCATTTCCTGCCAGCAGGCTTCGTTTTTGCTCTGCATTTCGGCAGCGACATGGATTTTTTCGATTTCCATATATTTAACCAGTTCTTCCACAACTTCCAAAAAGCGGGGAGTGCCCAGTTTTAAAGCAAGGTCAATCTTTTTAACGCCGTCGGGCACCGGCAGGCCGCAGTCGCCGATAACGATGGTATCGGTGTGGCCCATATCAGCCAGCACTTTGGCAATTTCGCTGTTTAAAATACCTATTTTCTGCATTCGGATAACATCCCTTCCACTTCATCTAAATA
>CASEGD010000075.1 GCA_949287345.1 uncultured Phascolarctobacterium sp.
GCCGTGGTATTATTACTATTGTTCCGTTATAAACGGATACCAAACGTGCCGAAGTGGCGGAATTGGCAGACGCACTTGACTCAAAATCAAGCGGGTTTACGCTCGTGCCGGTTCGAGTCCGGCCTTCGGCACCACGCAAATACGCGGTTCTTCAAACGAAGAACCGCTTTTTTATTTGTAATTGCTACCCAGTTACATAATATAAAATGCTTAAAGGCAGCCATTAAGGCTGCCTTTGTTATAAATTTTTATACTTACAGAATGCAGTTTTATTCCACATTCATTCGTCTGCCATTTCTTCAAGCAAATGCCGTACACCGCTGCAAAGCGCTGATTCATCAGGCAAAATAATTTTAGGACGCTGCATAGTTACAGTATCAAACACTGGCAACAACGCATCTTTTGCAAATTCATAACGATAATCAGAAGCGTACATGTCTTTCAAAAAACCACCATCTATAATATCTTTAAGTATATCGGCAATTTCTTCGGCTTCGCTTTCACTGATTAAATAATCAACTGCCATATCTTTAAAAACATCTTCAATAATTGCAACCATTTCTTTGGCGTCGTCCTCAATAAATTCATCCATCACGGCTGATGATACGGAATTAGCCGCTGACCCACCAAGGAATGAACCAAGCACACCACCGACAAAGCCGCCGACAGCAGTACTGATAACCGGAACAACCGAGCCAAGAGCCGCACCGGCTGATGCACCGCCGACCCAACCAGCAGTGCCGCCTGCAACGGTTGCCGTAGTATTGGTTATATTTTTAAACAACTGCGCACCGGAAATCCTGCCGCGGAAAATATTAGCCACATCAAATGCAGATAATACCACAACTGAAGCCGCTGCCGTAACTATGTTGCCTCGTAAAAGTTTAGAAGCACTTTTCATAGCGGCGGCGCCGTAAATATTTTTACCTGTACGGAAAGCATTAACCAAGAATTGCGAAGCTTTAGGGCCGATCATATTGACAATAGCGTCGCTTGAAACCCTGAATGCCCCGTTTAAAGCAGTTTTTTGAAGTTGTCCGGTCAATACCGCTGTAAAAAAAGTTGTACCGCCTACTTTTAATCCTGCCGCAGCTGCTGCTTTCAACGATTCTTCCGAACTATCGCCCTTCCACATGGAAACGGCAAAAGTCAGCGCAGCGCTTAAGCCAAAAGCGTATGCCGAAATAATTGCTCCATTAACAGAATCAAAAGTAATGGATTCCACAGTCCCTGCCTTAGCAATATTTTTAGCTTGTTCATAAGTAAAATTGCCTTTTCGTACAATATCTTTTGCTTTAGCGGGGTCAGTAACACCTGGCACCTGTCCCTTTTTTATGCGTTCAGCCATAGCTTTTACGGCATCATCATATTTATCCGAAGGCACTTCAACCTGCATGGGGCTGCCATCTGCATTATAATAACGGTATCTTCCGTTTTCAAAACATTCATGGATGCACTTTGAACCGGTATTGCAATATTTGGATTGAATATTAATCCCGTCCACCATTCTGTCTGCACCGTTTTTAGCATTATCATCACCGACTATTGCTGCATCTTTTCCATTCAGCAAATCGTACAAATGGTTTGCACGTTCAGCAGCAAAACCATGACCGCGCGGTGTATTAAACTTATCATAAGCATATTCTGTTGCAGCATTGCTAATGTTTCCGAACACAATACCGGCCGTTTCCGCACCGATATTTTTTTGTTTATTTTTACCGTCTTTATTCATTTTAAACTCCAGTTATTTTAAGCTTTATTTTATTATAACGCTTTTTGGCAATCCGGTTAATAGTAAAAACGGACAAAACAATTAAGTCTTGTCCGTTTTTGCTTTTTTATTTCAAAACAAACTATTTGCCATAATTTTACAGCTTTTCATTTTTCGTTCTGTTACTACGTCCTGTGCTGTTAATGTGCCGAATAACAGCGGGCTTGTTTTATCGTGCGCGGCGATGTTGGTTTGTACCAGAGGCGCATTGTAGTTGGCATAGCAATACAGGCAACCGCCGGGGCAGGTATTGTATGCGCCGATGTCGATGCTTGCAGCGCAGCAGCATTCAGCACGTTGGTTAGCGTCCTTTTTTACATCCAGTTTAAAGCTTCCGATGTCTTCCAACAGCGCTTTATCAATACACGCCGACGGCGTAATGCCCAGCGCCGTTAAATCCATACTTTCCGCGCAAGTTTGCAGCTTTATCCCGTACTTTGCGGCAATTTTAGCAAGTTGCCCTGCAAAATCATACAATTCTTCTCTGCCAGTATCAACCGCGTCTAATTGCTGCGCGTTGCGTTTGGTGTTGCGGTAACTATCCATAAAACTGATTACGCAGCGTTCCGTGCTGTTATGCAGCTCTGCCGCCAACACTTCAAAGCACACCAAATGGTATTCCGGCGTATATTTTTTACTGAAAAATATGGGGTCATACCGCCAGATAACTTGCTTTTTACCCAGCCGCGCCGATAAATCTTTAAACCCATGCAGCAGTACGCGCCTTTTATCCGGCACACCCGGCTCAATATCCGCGCCGTATCCCGTCAGCGTAAACTGAAAATAATACGGGTACGTCGCCAGTTCATCCAATCGCCGCGCCATCGGCAGCGGGTTCTTCGTCCAAAACACAAAGGCATCCACAACATCCGCCGTAAGGCGCACTTTGCTTACGCTGTGCAAATTCATCGGGTTGCGCACCAACACATACCCGGCGCGCAGGCGGTTATAAAACCAGTCCGCATAAAACGCCGGTATGTCCGTTCTGCGGCTTACGCTGATAATCATGGTTAAATGTGCTTAACCGCTTTGAACAGGTCTTTATTGGCTTCAATTGCGCCGTTGCCGCCGACAACGCACAGATAATTATCACTGAGCGTATCGCGCACAACCTGTCCGAGCTTACGCAAATCATCGTTAGTAAGGTTCAAAATTTCGTCGCGGGTCTGCTGGCGCATTTGCTGCGGAACACCCTTGATATGTGCCAGCGCAGTCTGCGAAAGGCGCATAGAATTGGTTAAGGGCACATCTGCCGCGCTGATGGTGCCGATAACGTACTTCGTCAGCTCGCGCTCCGGCAGGTCAAGGCTTTCCAGCCAGTCGGGCAGGCCTTTATAAGCCGCCAGCGATTCCGCCAGTTTCGGGTCGCGGTAGGAAGCAAAATACATGCTGCCGTTGCGGTCAAACACTGCCGATGCGCCGTAAGCGCCGCCCTGAATACGGATTTTCGTCCACAAATATTCGTAGCGCAGCACGGTTTCCAAAACCTTCATCGCGCCGCTAAATTTGTGCCCGTATTTTCGGAAATCACCGCCCGCAGCGACGTACTGCACTTTGCCCGGAGTCATAATGCCTTCATCCAGCCCCGGTGCGGCCAGCGGTTTTACATCGGCGCCAGCCACGGCAGACTGCGGCAAGGCAGCGGCAAAATCTTTAGCCATTGCAAGTACCTGCGCACGGTCTTCTTCCTCGCAGCTGTATGCCAAAAGGTATTTGGTGTTTTCAAAAAATACGCCGGTCAGGCTGCGCAGTTTTGCCAGAACTTCTTCCGCGCACTCGTCAAAATGCTCGGTTAAATCCTTCAAAAATTCGTAGTACGAATAATAATCCTGCTCGTTAACGCGCGCCGCCGGTGAATAATACGAATTCAAACGCGCGCACGCCACCGTCTGCCCGCGGCTGAAGAAGTTGCTGTCCCAGTCGCTCTTAACTTCGGCCAGCACTTCGCGCAGGCGTTTGGTGCTGTCAAAGCGGCTTTCCAGCGCAATAGCGCACAGAATATCAAACATATGCGTTAAATTATGCACCAGCGCTTTGGCTGTAACATTAAATTTAACGGTGTAGTCATTAACGCTTTCCGCTGCGGAATAAGCGTGCACCTGAAACGCCACGCCGCCGGTGTATTTGGTGCCCAGCGTGGAAAGCTGCTGATAGGTGTACTTGCCGGCATCAACCTTGCCCAGCATATCGCTCAGCAAGTAGCAGTACGGCAGCAGCGCGCCGTCGATGCCACTCATATCAAAATACCAGTTCAGGTAGGCAATTTTATTGGTAAAGGCAGGCACATACAAAAATTCGTTGCCGCCCTCTTTCGTCAGTTCTCCGTCCAGTTTTTCAGCCTCACGGCGGATATCACTGCGCTCCAGCAGCGGAATGCTTGCCAGTGCCTCCGGGCTGTCCGGCGTTGCCTGACGCTCGTGCAGAATACGGCAATGCTCAATCGCAGCTTCCAGTTCAGCATCCGTCATGCCGTCCTTAATCTGCTGCATTTCTGCCGCCAGCTCTGCCTGTTCAGCTTCTTCCATACCCTTTTTGGGCATCAGCATAAGCAAAACCTTATGCGTGTTGTCCAGCAAATAATTTTCAATCAGCTGCTCGTAATAATTGCTGTTAATGCCCTCGCGCAGCTCCGCCAACATTTTGTTGTAGCGCAGCCCTGCCAGCGGGTCGCCGTCATACAGCCAGGTATCCATCACGCCGATGCCGTAAATCAGCCCTTTCGGGTACGCGCCAAAATCGGCCTCGCGCAGTTTAAACTCCAGCATGTTCAGGCAGGCTTCCAAAAGCTCTTTATCAATGCCTTCAATCGTCAGCTTCTGCAAAGTGCGGTACACAATGCTCAAAAATTCGTCGCGTTTGTCCGCCTCGCTGCCGCTTACCTTAACCGCAAACACAGGTTGGCGCAGGCTGCCGGTGTACTGGCCGTAAGCATCGGTGCAAATGCCGCTTTCAAGCAGCGCCAGGCGCAGCGGCGCACTGTTACCTTCCAAAAGCACGGTTTCCAAAAGGCGCATCGCAAGGCTTGTTTTTGCGTCGCGTGCATCGCCGCATACAATATCAAGCTCGTGGTAGGTTTTAGCCGTCAAATCCTCATCCGCCCCGGCGGGATAATAAGCCTCAACCTCTTTGGTTCTGGCAAACGGCTGCTGCAAAGCTATTTCAGATTTTGCGCTGCCGGTTTTGGCAAAAGCCGATAAATATTCGCCGTCCAGATAAGCCAGCGTCGACTCGATATCCATATCGCCATACAGGTAGATGAAGGAGTTTTCCGGACTGTAATAAGTGCGGTGGAAGTTTTCAAAAGCCTCCTGCGTAAGCTGCGGAATAGCCGCCGGATAGCCACCGGACTCAAAACGGTACGGACTGTCTGGGAACAGCGCCTTCATCACTTCATTTTCGGCAATCGCATCGGCGGAAGAATACACACCTTTCATCTCGTTATAAACAACGCCGTTGTAAGCCAGTTCGCCGCCCTTACCGGCAATTTCGTAATGCCAGCCCTCCTGCATCAGCGTGTAATGGTTTTCGTAAATCAGCGGGTAAAAAACCGCGTCAAGGTACACGTCCATCAGGTTTTTAAAGTCTTTATCGTTGCGGCTGGCAACCGGGTACATGGTTTTGTCAGGGTAAGTCATCGCGTTTAAAAACGTGTTCATGGAGCCCTTTACCAGTTCCACAAAAGGCTCTTTTAAATGGTACTTGCGCGAACCGCACAGCGAAGAATGTTCCAGAATATGCGCCACGCCGGTATCGTCGTACGGCGGCGTGCGGAAACTAATGCTGAACACCTTGTTATCGTCGCTGTTGGCAAGGTACAACAGCCTTGCGCCGCTCTTTTCGTGCTCCAGCAAATATGCGTCGCTCTGTATTTCATCAACATATTCAGCGTGCTTAACCACAAAGCCGCTGTAAATTTTATTAACTTCAAGCTTCATAAGTTTACCTCCAAAAATAACACTATTTTTATTTTATCATATCCGCGCAAATGCGATAAAAATTTTTGCGACACTTGCCAAAAATTTAATATTTTTATATAATGACATTAAATAAAACCGTTTTGATATACCAATGACATCAAAGTGAAGGAGCTGTTTTTTATGGAACCTGCACGTTTCAGCCTGCGCATCCACCCTATTATCATGAAAAAAATGAAGATTATTGCCGAAAACAACGGCCGCAGCGTCAACAAAGAAATCGAACAGATTTTAAAATGGGTTGTTGAAGATTACGAAAACCAAAAAGGCAAAATTAAAATTGAAGATTGAGTAAATTAAAACACGCAGGAATTTCAATATTGCCATAAAGGCTTCCTGCGGCAGTTCCACACTGCCGACCTGTTTCATGCGCTTTTTGCCTTCTTTTTGTTTTTCCAGCAGTTTGCGCTTACGGGTAATATCGCCGCCGTAGCATTTTGCCAGTACGTCTTTGCGCAGCGCGCGCACATTCTCGCGGGCGATAATTTTATTGCCAATAGCAGCCTGCACCGGTATTTCAAACATCTGACGCGGGATTAAGCCGCGCAGCTTTTCAACCAGCTGCCTGCCGCGCACGGTAGCTTTTTCGCGGTGTACGATGGCGCTCAAAGCGTCCACCGGGTCGCCGTTCAGCAAAATATCAACCTTCACCAAATCGCTCATGCGGTAGCCTGCCAGCTCGTAATCCAGCGAAGCATAACCACGCGTTGCGGATTTCAAACGGTCGAAGTAATCAAAAATAATCTCGCTCAGCGGCAGCGCATAATGAATCATTACGCGCGTTTCGTCAAGGTAGGTCATGTTCTCATATTCACCGCGTTTTTCTTGCGACAGCTCCATTACAGCACCGACATAATCCTTTGGCACAATAATCGTTGCGTTAACATAAGGCTCCTCAACGTGGTCAATAACGGTCGGGTCCGGGAAGTTGGACGGGTTATCCACCAGTTCCACGTCGCCGTTGGTGCGGAACACCTCATAAATTACGTTAGGCGCAGTGGTAATCAGCGCCAAATTATATTCGCGCTCAAGGCGTTCCTTGATAACATCCATGTGCAGCAGGCCCAAAAAGCCGCAGCGGAAGCCGAAGCCCAAAGCCACGGAAGTTTCCGGCTCAAACACCAGCGAAGCGTCGTTAAGCTGTAATTTTTCCAGCGCGTCGCGCAGATTATCGTAATCGGAATTTTCTACCGGGTACAGGCCGCAGTAAACCATCGGCGTCGCCTTGCGGTAGCCCGGCAAAGCCTCATCCGCCGGATTGTTGGCATCGGTAATGGTATCGCCCACGCGCGCGTCTTTTACGTTTTTAATGGCCGCTGCCAAAAAGCCTACCTGCCCTGCGTCCAGCTCATCCACAGTCACCGGGTTCGGCTTAAACACGCCCACTTCGGTAACTTCAAACTCCGCGCCGGTCGCCATCATGCGGATTTTCATGCCTTTTTTTACTCTGCCGTCCATCACGCGGAAGTACAGCACAACGCCCTTGTAAGCATCAAACTTACTGTCAAACACCAGCGCTTTCAGCGGTTTTTGCGCGTCGCCGCTCGGCGCGGGGATTTTTTCTACAATCGCTTCCAGTACATCCTCAATGCCGATGCCGGTTTTAGCGCTCGTCAGCACCGCTTCGGAAGCGTCGATCCCGATAACGTCCTCAATTTCGTGCTTAACACGGTCAGGATCGGCGCTCGGCAAATCTATCTTGTTGATGACGGGAATAATCTCCAAATCATTATCCAGCGCCAGATATACGTTAGCCAGCGTCTGCGCCTCAATGCCCTGCGTAGCGTCGATAACCAGCAGCGCGCCCTCGCATGCAGCCAGCGCACGCGAAACCTCGTAGGTAAAATCGACGTGACCCGGCGTATCGATAAAGTTCAGCATGTATTCCTGCCCGTCGCGGGCGTTGTAAATGCTGCGCACGGCCTGCGCCTTAATGGTAATGCCGCGCTCGCGCTCCAAATCCATGGAGTCTAAAATCTGCTCCTCCATCTCGCGCTTGGTAAGCGTGCCGGTGTATTCAATCAGGCGGTCCGCCAGCGTGCTTTTACCGTGGTCGATATGGGCGATGATGGAAAAATTGCGTATATGTTTTTGGTCCATTGCGTTCTCCTTATAAAAAACTCATCTGACTAATTATTATACCATTTTAAGCCCTGTGCCCGCAAGCAGGCAAAGCGCATTATAAAAATTTCTGCCGCGGCAGGATTTATAACAAAAAGCCCTTGCGCATGCTTTTACTTTGTGGTAAAATTACTTGGTAAAGGTAATTGATGGTAGGAGGTGAATTCGTTGCCGAACATTAAATCTTCCGTTCGTAGTGTAAAAACTGATGCAGAACGCCGTGCAAAAAATGCACCTGTTAAAGCTGCAATCCGTAACATTGCCCGCAAAGTAGTTGCTTTAACTGAAACCGGCACTCAAGAAGATGCAAAAGCTACTTATGTAACTGCATCCGGTTTAATCGATAAAGCAGCACGTAAAGGTATCATCCACAAAAACGCTGCCAACCGCAGAAAATCCAGACTTGCTAAAAAAGTCAATGCTATGGAATAATTTCCATATACAAAAAGCCTGCAAACACTTGCAGGCTTTATTTTTTGCTTTTTTCAGCCGCGCTTGATGATGCCTTCGCCGAATTTGTTCTTTAAAAAATCCACGGCGGCATTGCGCTTTTTAAGTTTTTCGTTATCGTTAAAGTTCAGCACCGGCGCAGCCCCCTCCTGCTCCAGATGCGATATGCTGACACCCAAGAGCCGCACGCCCTCGCTTAATTTTACCTGCTGCAAAAGCTTCAGCGCCAGCGCGTAAATTTCTTCGTCATAAGCCACCGGCATTTCGGAAGTTATGCTACGCGTAATGGTTTTAAACGAGCTGAACTTAACTTTAAGCGTTACCGTGTAGCCAACCAGCCCGTGGTTGCGCAGGCGCCAGCCGGTTTCGCCGCATAAATCGCGCACTGCGCTGCGCAAATCGGCAGCGGCGTATAAATCCTTGTCGTAGGTATGTTCCTTGCCTATCGACTTGGCTTCCGTTTCGTTAACAACAGGGCGGTTATCAATGCCGCGCGCCAAATCGTGTACCGTCTGCGCGTTGATGCCAAACACCCGCTGCAAAATTTTGATATCGGCAGCGGCAATTTTGCCAATGGTATCAATGCCATATTTTAAAAGCTCCGCTTCGGCGGCTTTGCCAATGCCGAAAATTTTACGCACCGGCATCGGAGCAATAAAAGCAGCCGCTGTTTCGTGCTTAATCAGCACCAGCCCGTCCGGCTTTTCCAAATCTGATGCCAGCTTGGCTAAAAATTTATTCGGCGCCACGCCGACGGAAACGCGCAGTCCAGTTTCCTCGTAAACTTTGGCTTTAATCGCCTTTGCAAGCGTTATTACGTCAGGATACAGCCCTTCCATGCCTGTAACGTCCAAAAACGCCTCATCGACCGAAAGTTGCTCAACCAGCGGCGAAAACGTATGGAAGATTTCCATAATTTTATCGGAAACTTCTTTATATCGGCGCATGCGCCCCTGAATGAACACACCCTGCGGGCACAGGCGTTTGGCCATGTGCATCGGCATGGCGGAATGTACGCCGAATTTGCGCGCCTCATACGAGCATGTTGATACAACGCCGCGTCCGCTTAAGCCGCCGACAATTACCGGCAAACCTTTCAGTTCCGGGTTATCAAGTTGTTCAACGGACGCAAAAAAGGCGTCCATA
>CASEGD010000076.1 GCA_949287345.1 uncultured Phascolarctobacterium sp.
TTCGCTTAACGCGCGGATAAATTGCGGAATATTGTTTTCTATCGGGCAGCCTGTCCTGCACAGCGGACGGGCACAGTTTAAACAGCGCCTTGCTTCGTTAATAGCTTCGGAAGTAGTCATGCGCCTGCTCATTATTCTTCACCTCGTGTTGTATTTTATCTGTTTTTAAACGGCGTTAAAATTTGTTGCTAATTTATTTTAGCATAATCAGGCGCTAAAGTGCAAACAACTTTACAAAATATCGTGGCAGAAAATTAAATTTACATTAAAGAGAACTTGATGATTAGAAAAATCGCATATTTGTGTTATAATAATAGTATATTTTATTTAATTTGGTAAAGGAGAAAAGCGTTGTGAATAAAGATGAATTAAAAGCTAAAGTGTGTGCGGCTATTGACGATTATAAAGATAAAATTGCCGCTATCGCCGACAGTATAGCTGATGAGCCGGAGCTTGGCTTTAAAGAAGTAAAAACATCTGCCAAAGTTGCGGCGTTTATGCGTGAGCTTGGTATTGAACCGCAAACAGGCCTTGCTATTACCGGTGTAAAAGCAAGGGTGAAAGGAGCAAAACAGGGCCCGACAGCTGCTGTTTTGGGAGAACTTGATGCTGTCGGCTGCCCGGACAGCTGCAAGGCCGATCCGCTTACAGGTGCTGCTCATGCCTGTGGCCATAACTTGCAGATTGCAGTAATGCTGGCTGTTTGCTGTGGCATTGTAAAGTCCGGTGCCGCACAATATTTCAGTGGTGATGCTGTATTTTTCGGCGTACCGGCGGAAGAGTATGTTGAAATTGAATATCGCAAACGCCTTGCTGAAGAAGGCAGGATACACTTTTTAAGCGGCAAAGGTCAGCTTATTTATGAAGGTGCTTTTGATGACATTGACATGGCAATGCAGATGCACGCCGATAAAAATATGCCGGAGCCTACTGTTTCTGTTGGTGAATCAAGCAATGGTTTTATCGGTAAAACCATTCAATATGTGGGCAAAACTTCGCACGCGGCAGATGCACCGGATCAGGGAATTAATGCACTTAACGCTGCTATGTTGGGGCTGATGGGCATTAACGCACTGCGTGAAACTTTCCGCGAGCGTGATGTAGTGCGTGTACATCCGATTATTACCAAAGGCGGCGACCTTGTTAACAGCGTTCCTGCTGATGTGCGCATTGAAACCTATGTGCGTGCCAAAACAATGGAAGCAATTGAACAAACACATCATAAAGTTGATGCGGCTTTAAAAGCTGGCGGCGATGCAATCGGTGCACAAACCATTATTCACACTTTACCGGGTATGCTGCCTTTATCATGCAATAAAACCATGAATGAGCTTTTTGTAAAAAATGCCCAAATTGCCAATCCACAGGTTAATGTTAAGGACGCAGGGCATTTCAGTGCATCTACCGATATGGGAGATGTATCGCACCTGATGCCGGTAATTCATCCGTTTATCGGTGGCGTGGACGGCTTTTTACATACAGCGGATTTTCACGTTGTAGATTTTGATGCTGCTGTTATTTTGCCAGCTAAAGCTTTTGCCATGATGCTGGTAGACCTTTTGGCAGACGATGCCGCAGAAGGCAAAAAAATACTGGCAGAACATAAGCCGCTTATGACGAAGAAAGAATATATTGAAAAGCTGGAAAGCTATTTCAGTTAATTATCAGGGGGGATTATTGTGTATAATTTTAAGTTGCACGCCATAGTGCTAATTTTGATTATTGCTGCTGAAATGATTGGCAATATTTCTTTTAAAATAGGTATTGGTACTATTGTACTTTTGCCGATGCTGTACGCGTTGATTATGGGCATTTTTACAGCTCCTAAGTTTTTAAAAATTGTTAATTTGAAAGATATGAATGATGCGAGTTCGCTTATCGGTATTACGCTTATGCTTTTAATGGCACGCTATGGAACTTTGGTAGGACCTACATTGCCTGAAATTTTAAAAGCTTCCCCGGCACTTGTTTTGCAGGAATTTGGTAACCTCGGTACAGTGCTGCTTGGCATTCCTGTTGCAATGTACTTTGGTTTAAAACGCGAAGCTATCGGCGCAGCACATTCTATTGCCCGCGAACCGAACGTGGCTCTTATCGGCGAACGCTATGGTCTTGACAGTGCTGAAGGACGCGGAGTTATGGGTGTTTATATCAGCGGCACTGTATTTGGTACAATTTTCTTTGGTATTTTGGCAAGCCTTGCCGCAGCGTATCTGCCTGTTCATCCTTATGCGCTGGCAATGGCAGCAGGCGTAGGCTCCGCTAGTATGATGACCGCAGCAGTTGGTTCGCTTACGGTAATGTATCCTGATATGGCAGAACAGATTGCGGCATTTGGTGCAGCAAGCAATATGCTTTCCGGCCTTGACGGTGTGTATATGTCCATTTGGATGGCACTGCCGCTTAGTGAATGGCTTTATAAGAGAATTTATAAATTTAAATATGGTGTTGAACCTTCCGGGGAGGATGCTGCAAAATGACTTTAAAAGATTCGCTTATAGTATTATTTATCGTTGGAGCAATGTCGTTAGTTGCCAATGTTATCGGAACGCCTTATGGCGTCATTGAATCAATTCCCGGTCTGTTAATTTTAATTGCTATGGCTATTACTGGTATGGCAATGGCCAAGTTTTTGCCCGGCAATATTCCGGCTGTTGCTTATGTGGTAACGCTGGCTTGTCTGCTTTCATATCCCGGTGTTCCCGGTAGTGAGTATGTAAACGCATACGTTAAAAAAGTTGGCTTTTTGCAGTTGTGCACGCCAATTCTGGCGTATGCCGGTGTTTCTATAGGCAAGGACTTGGACGCATTCGCAAAAAGCGGCTGGCGAATTGTTGTTATTTCCTGCATAGTTTTTATCGGTACCTATATCGGATCAGCAGTTATTGCACAGTGCATTTTAAAAGCGTTGGGACAAATCTAAACGGCATAACTTTTTCGCCACTTTGTATTTTTATCGCCCGTAGCATATTGAATTTGCGGCGGGGATAAAGTAAAATTAAATATAGATTTAAATATGGAGGTAAATATTATGTCCGAAATTTTAGCAACTGCTGAATTTTCCAGCGTCATTCATAATAACGAAGTTTGCGATGAAATCGTAAAATGGGGCAACGCTAACGGCTACCCGCTGACGAAGGCAAAACTTTATAATTCGCTCGGCGGCGCTTATGTCGGCTTTGCGCCGGGATACATGATTAAGGCAACCCGCCGTCCGCCTGTTCCCGGCGGTTGGGATGTTGTTGTGGAAACTTACGAAGCAGAAACCCGCATCATTCCGCTGAATGTAAACAACGAAACCGGCGAAACCAACCGCTTCATTTTAAAAATGATTGAAGAATACAAAAAAGAAGGCCTGACTATGGAGATGGCTGAAACCTGGTACGAATCCTACGGCACTTACCTGCGCGATTTGAAAGTTACCGGCCATCCGATTTTAATCAACGCCTTCGAGGACTTCATCGAAAACATGCGTTAACAGCAAAACCAAAAGCACTTCACCATTACGGCTGAAGTGCTTTTTTATGTCCGTTTTAAATTACTTTCGTCGTCCAGTCCTCAATGTTCCAGACGGCGGTTACCCAGTCTTCGTAAAATTCCGGCTCGTGCGATACCAGAAGCACGCTGCCCTTAAAATCAATCAGCGCGCGTTTAAGTTCCGCTTTGGCGTCCACGTCCAAATGGTTAGTAGGTTCGTCCAGCACCAGCCAGTTGACGTTTTTCAGCATCAGCTTGCACAGGCGCACCTTGGCAGCTTCGCCGCCGCTTAAAACAAACACTTTGCTGGTAATATGTTCGTTGGTCAGTCCGCAGGCTGCCAGTGCGGCGCGTACTTCGTAGTTCGTCATGCCGGGGTACTCGTTCCACACATCTTCCAGCGCCGTGTTTTCGTTTTTGTCGCGTTCTTCCTGCTCAAAATAACCCGGCTCCAAAAACTGGCCCAATTCAATTTTTCCGCTTATGGGCGGGATAATGCCTAAAATCGTTTTCAGCAGTGTGGTTTTGCCCAAACCGTTTACGCCGCGGATGGCAATTTTCTGCCCGCATTCGATTTTAAAGCTGACGGGGCGGGTAAGCGGCGAATCATAGCCCAGCACCAAATCTTCGGCAACGGCCAGATAACGGCTCGGCGTGCGCGCTTCTTTAAACTGGAAGTGCGCTTTCGGCTTTTCGCGCGGCTTTTCAATCATTTCCATTTTGTCCAGCTTTTTCTGGCGGCTCTTGGCCATGTTGGTGGTTGCCACGCGCGCCTTGTTGCGGGCAATGAAGTCCTCCAGCCTGGCAACTTCCTGCTGCTGGCGTTCGTAAGCGGCTTCCTTCTGCGCCTTGTAAATGGCGTACATTTCCTGGAACTTGTCGTAGTTGCCGGTGTAGCGCGTCAGCTCGCAGTTTTCCAGATGGTAAATGACGTTGACGACTTTGTTTAAAAAGCTGATGTCGTGGCTTATTAAAATAAAAGCATTTTCGTAGTTCTGCAAAAACTTCGTCAGCCATTCAATGTGTTCCACATCAAGGTAGTTGGTCGGTTCGTCCAAAAGCAAAATGGAGGAGTTCTGCAAAAGCAGCTTGGTCAGTAAAACCTTGCTGCGCTGGCCGCCGCTCAATTCTGATACGTCGCGGTCCAGTCCGATGCTGCCAAGCCCTAAACCATTAGCTGTTTCTTCAATCTTGCTGTCCAGCGAATAAAAGCCGCCGTGCTCCAGCTCCGTCTGGATTTCGCCGACGGTTTCCATCATTTTATCCATTTCTTCCGGCGTGGCGTCGCCCATTTTTTCGTAAAGCTCCAGCATTTCCGCTTCCATTTTGTACATCTCGTCAAAAGCGGTGCGCAAAACCTCACGGATGGTCATGCCCTTCTGCAAAGTGCTTTGCTGGTCAAGGTAGCCGACAGTTACCTTGCCGGGCCATTCAACCTTGCCTTCATCCGGCAGCGTGTGGCCGGTAACAATATTTAAAAAGGTCGATTTACCTTCGCCGTTGGCGCCGACGAGGCCGACATGCTCGCCGCGCATCAGCTTAAAGGAAACGTTCTCTAAAATCTGGCGTCCGCCAAAGGAATGCGATACATTGGTGACATTTAAATAGCTCACGTTAAAATCCTCTCTTAAAATAGCGATATGCACAATTTTATCGTAAACGGCGGCTTTTTGCAAAGGATTTTTAACGGCGGCGCAGAATATAACAAATATTTAACAGGAGAGGGTTGATAACATGATTTTTGGACATAAAACCGATATTGAAAAATTACTGCCTTACGTCAGCGAAGACTTACAAAAAGCGCTTAAATATCTGGCAGCGACGGATTTTACCAAAGTGCCTAACGGCAGATACGAGCTGGACGGCGAAAAAATGTACGCCAACGTAGATACCTACACGACGGAGGACAGCAGCAAAAAGAAACCGGAAGCGCATAATAAATACATCGACGTGCAGTACCTTGGCAAAGGCACGGAAAAGATTTATTTTGCGCGGCGCATGGCTGACGTGAAAGTTGTGGAGGATTACGCCGCCGAACGCGACCTGCTGTTTTTTGAAAACATCGCCGAAAAAGACAGCGTTGTTTTAAACGCGGGCGACTTTGCCGTACTGTTTCCGTGGGAGTTGCACCGCCCCGGCTGCAACGCTGCGGAAACGCCGAGTGACGTGCAGAAAATCGTTGTAAAAATCGCCGTAAAATAATTTTTAAAAATTTTTCAAAAAAGTGTTGACAAGAAGGCGCTGAAACCGTATAATAGCATATGTGGTCAGCACCACAGTGAAATTCCCCGATAGTTCAGCCGGTAGAACACCTGACTGTTAATCAGGGCGTCGTAGGTTCGAGTCCTACTCGGGGAGCCACCTGGCCGGTTGGTCAAGCGGTTAAGACACCGCCCTTTCACGGCGGTATCGGGGGTTCGATTCCCCCACCGGTCACCATTCGGGCGCTTAGCTCAGCTGGGAGAGCGTCTGCCTTACAAGCAGAATGTCAGCGGTTCGATCCCGTTAGCGCCCACCATCGAAAATCAGCAGTCTTCTAACAGCAGATGAAAGCAAACGGTTTGTGCTATTAGGCGACAGCTAAAACTGCGTCGGCTGAATTTATGGTAATAAATTTCAGGAGCCCAGCCGCGCAACCTGGGCGGAATCGGAGAAGACGCAGCATTTTAGCCGAGCCGTAATAGTATAAACCGTTTGCTTTTGATAACGAGTAAAATTGTAATCCTTAATGTAGTTTTATTATTTGCTTTCTTACATAACCCGTGCTATAATAAAGGCACAAAAGGTTGGTATGTCGTTCATTGGCATACAAAAAGCCGGGAGTGCCAGCTCCCGGCTTTTTAATTAGGCTCACTGTGATTTTACAGGTATCTGTCGAACCATTTGCAGATGTAGTACGATATTACGCCTGCCATAACAGATGCAAAAAAGGTTGATAAGTTTTCGTTCATTGGCTACACCTCCTTCCTGCTGGAAGGAATCACAGCTTTTCTATTATGCCTGACAAATATAAAACTGTCAATGTTTTATACAAAATAAAAAATCCCCGCAGTTTGCTGCGGGGATTTTGCTTTACTGGCTATGAAATTTATTCCAGCTCAATGCTTTCGCCGACGGGAACAACCAGCACTTTGGCGCTGCCGTCCGTTTCAACTTTTGCTTTGTAAGCGTCAACGTCCTGCGCAATCAGCGGCCAGGTGTTGTAGTGTACGGGGATTACATATTTAGCCTTCAAAAATTCAGCGGCAATCGCTGCATCGGCCGGCCCCATGGTAAAGTTATCGCCGATAGGCAATACGGCGTAATCAAACGGGTCAAGGCGCTGCAAAAGCTGCATGTCGCCAAACAGCGCAGTGTCACCGGCAAAGTACAGTTTGGTGCCGTAAAAATCTACAATAAAGCCGCAGGCATGTCCACCGGCTACGCCGCTGCCATGGAAGGCAGGCACAATGCGCACATGGCCGAAATCAAATTTATGGGTGCCGCCTAAATGCATGCCGTGCGCTTTGCAGCCGTTTTCACCGGCAAGACCTGCTACTTCGGCGGTGCTGATTACAGTTGCATCGCAGGCTTTGGCGATGTCGAAGGCGCTGCCTATGTGGTCAAAGTGCGCATGGCTGATTAAAATATATTCTACGTTCAAACCTTTCAATGCTTCGGCGTCGCCCGGTTTAAATTTGGGGCAGCCTTCCAGATACGGGTCGAAAATAATGTTGTGCCCTTCGTGGCTTAACATAAAGCAGGCGTGGTTGATATACTTAAACGTGGTTGACATGTAATCATCTCCTTTTGCATAGCTTTATTTTATTATA